>JAJYOO010000317.1 GCA_021796155.1 Chloroflexota bacterium | reverse complement strand
CATGATGAGATCCATGAAGTGGTAGGACGCCGGGTTCCCCGGCGTTCGCCGCATTAAAAGGAAAAGTAGCACATATGTTCTTAGGCCAATTCCAGCACAACCTCGATGAAAAAGGCCGCCTGATGATCCCGGCGCGCTATCGTGAATTGCTGGAAGGCGGCGCCTACATCACTCAAGGCTTCGACCGCTGCTTGCTGGTAATGACCGGAGTCCATTTCAAACAAGTTTACGACAGCGTCAACGCCATGAACATGGCCGATCCCACTGCCCGTCTTATGCGCCGACTCATCTTTTCAAATGCCTTTCCAGTCGAAGTAGATAAAGTCGGACGCGTGCTGGTGCCTCAAATGCTCAGACAGTTTGCCGGACTGGATGGCGAGGCCATTGTCGCAGGACAAGGCGATTACTTTGAAGTGTGGACACCCGCGGCCTGGCAAGAACAAATGAAACAAATTCAGGATACAGATGCCAACAATCAACGTTTCGCGACGTTGAACCTTTCGCCAAAACCGTAAGGACAGACCTGCGTGTCTGTCTCAAGCGATCATGAACACGCCGCATCAACCTGTACTTTACAAAGAGATTATACACGCGTTGCAGCCGAAAAGTCCGGGCCGCTACATTGACGGAACTATAGGAGCGGGCGGTCATGCCCGCGGGGTTTTGGAGGCCTGCGCGCCAGATGGATGCCTGCTTGGCTTTGATCTCGATCCGCAGGCATTAGCACTCGCCCGTGAGACCTTGGCTCCTTACGGGAAGCGCGTCACGCTGGCCCAGGCCTCCTATGACTCTATGATCGAAATCATGCGCGGCATCGGATGGGAATCGGTAGATGGCATCCTGTTGGACTTGGGACTCTCCTCGATGCAGTTGGATACACCTGAACGCGGATTCTCCATCCAGCACGAAGCACCGCTCGACATGCGCTTCGATCCGGACGCAGGGCTGACCGCAACGCAATTGGTCAATACCGCGACTGAATCCGAACTTGCCAACTTGTTCTTTCGATATGGCGAAGAACCGCGAGCAAAACGAATCGCGAAGATGATCGTCGAAGCGCGGCCGATTAACACGACAACACAGTTGGCTGAGATCGCGAAGCAAGTTTATCCCGGCCATAGCCGGATACATCCGGCCACGCGAATTTTTCAGGCACTGCGTATCGCGGTCAACGATGAACTGACTGTCGTGGAGAATGCGCTTCCCAAAGCGGTATCCGCTTTACGTCCGGGTGGGAGGCTGGCAGTGATCTCCTTCCACTCGCTCGAAGATCGAATCGTCAAGGATTTTTTTCGACAGGCGAGTCAAGACAAAATCAATCCGCCGTATGAACGAATTTATGAAGTTGAACGCAAAGCAATTCTGAAACTTATCAATCGAAAACCGATCACGCCCAGCGAAGATGAAATCAAAGCAAATCCGCGGGCGCGCAGTGCCAAATTAAGAGTAGCCGAAAAGTTGTAAGGATAGAGAGCAAGAATGAACATACCTAACGTCAACTATACCGTCCATTATGTAGTTCATGCTTATCGTCAGGCTCCGTGGCGAATCCAGCGCCAGTGGATTGGCTTGTTCATGCTTGCCGTCCTCGGACTGGCGATGGTCGCTTCTTTATATCTCGATGTTACGGCGCAGGCCGCTCTCACTGGGCGCACGATACAGGATTTGAGTTACGAGATTAACACCGGTCAACAGGCCAATGCCGACCTTCAGACCAAAATCAGCGAATTAACTTCCACACATATAATGGAGCAACGCGCTGCTACTTTGGGTTATCAGCCCATAAGCACAACTCAGATTCAATATGTGATCGTTCCTGGCTATGCCATGCCGAAGCCGGCAATATTGGCGTCCACACCCGAATTGCAACCCAGCGCGCCGAGCATATTGCCTGAATACACTGAATCATTGATTGATTGGTTCGATCAACGTCTGAGTCCTCCTCCGACCACCAGCATGACCGGAAACTCGCAATGAGACAGCAATATGCGTGGCGATCATTGCTTCTCGCCGGGATTCTGGGCTTTGTTGGAATTCTGACCATCCTGCAAACCTTTCGAATTCAAAACAGCCCTGAAGCAGCTGTCTTTCGCGCACAAGCCGCGGCATACGCCAACGTACTGCAGACTTATTATCCTGAGCGCGGTGAAATCTATGATCGAAACGGGCATTTGCTTGCGGGGAATAAAACCGTTTACGAAATCGGTGTTGATCTGCAGTCCGCAACGGATAAACGTGCAATTGCGCTTGCAGTCGGTGTTGAACTTGGACTGAACCCCGATGATCTTTATAATCAAATGATGAACCCGCCAGCCGGATTGCAATATCTGGTCCTGGCCGACTTCGTTGATTCGGATAAAGCCACGGCATTGCAACAACTCAAAGCCACAACCGACGCGCAAAACAATTCGCTGGCCGGTTTGGAATTCAAGTCGCACCCACAGCGAAGTTATCCCGAAGGTTCACTGGCGTCGAATGTGCTTGGATTTGTCAACCGCGAGGGCCGCGGTTATTTCGGCGTGGAAGAGAAATATAATAACCTGCTCGCAGGAAATCCCGTTCAGGTTCGCGTGCCAACGGACCCGAACAAAGCCTTTGATATTCCGCATGTTCCCAATGGCACAACTTTGGTTTTGACAATTAATCGCGACTTGCAAGCCGCGGTCGAGCAAATCCTTAACGAGTCAATTACCAAATACGGCGCGACGAACGGAACCATCGTTGTGATGAATCCGCAAAACGGTGAGATTTTGGCGCTTGCTTCCTCACCACAAATGGATCTCAACCAGTTCTGGAATTACGGAAGCATTTACCACAACGCCAGTGAATTTGACCGCGCTGTGTCCATGCCATACGAACCCGGATCGGTCATCAAAATTTTGACGATGGCTGCCGCTCTAGATAGCGGAACGACCACGCCCCATGCAACTTATCTCGATACCGGCGCGCTGCTTGTCGGAGGCGCAACCATCCGCAACTGGAATGATCAGGCATGGGGCGTGCAGGATATGACTGGCTGCCTTGAAAATTCGTTGAATGTTTGTCTGGCCATGCTTTCAACCAAAATGGGCGCACAGACCTTTTATGGATACATGAATCGCTTTGGCCTCGGACATCTTACCGGCGTTGACTTGGCCGGTGAAGCAGCGGGCCGCCTCAAAGTCCCGGGCGATGCGGATTGGTATCCGGTTGATCTTGCGACGAACGCGTTCGGCCAAGGCGTTTCAGTTACACCGATCCAATTGATGATGGCCGCCTCAGCCGTACCAGATAATGGCCGCATGGTCACGCCGCATGTCTTATATGCGATGGTCCGCGATGGCAGACAATATAACGTTCCTGTTCAATATGCTGGCTCGCCAATCTCGACAAGCACGGCGCAAACATTGAATCAAATGCTGGCTGTCTCGTTGGAAAGAGAAGCTTCCAGCGCACTCGTTCCCGGATATCGTATTGCAGGCAAAACCGGCACGGCGCAAATCCCGGACGCTTATGGTTATGAAAATAACGTTACGAACGCTTCCTTCCTCGGATGGGGACCGGTGGATGATCCGCAATTCATGATCTACGTTTGGCTCGAAAGACCGACCGCTTCCATCTGGGGTTCGGATACCGCCGCTCCAACTTTTGCAGAGGTAGCACAGAAGACAGTCCTTTTGCTCAATATCCCGCCAGATAATATTCGCAATGAAATTGCAAAACCATAATGCTGACACTTACTGACTTAATCGAGGCGCTCACCAATGTTCGTTTGAACGCCGCCGCGATCATTACCGAGGCGGCAATTGACTCACGCCAGGTCATCCCCGGTTCGCTGTTTGTTGCGCTGCCCGGCGAACGTGCGGACGGTCACGACTTTATCAACGAGGCTTTCAAACGCGGGGCATCTTTTGCTTTAATTCAAC
>JAJYOO010000316.1 GCA_021796155.1 Chloroflexota bacterium | reverse complement strand
TTCTGCTGCGCGAACTCCGGTGGGCAAAGCCAAACGTGGAGGACTGGCAACGGTTCGTCCCGACGAAATGGCGGCCACCGTTATTCAAGCCTTGCTCAAGCGGACGCCGAATCTCGACCCCGCTCAGATCGAAGATGTGATCATTGGCTGCGCCTTCCCCGAAGGCGAACAAGGCATGAATATGGCGCGCATGATCGCATTGCGCGCGGGGCTGCCTGAATCTGTTCCGGGTGAGACCATCAACCGTTTTTGTTCTTCAGGTGTGCAGGCTATTGCTCATGCCGCGTACGCGATCCAATCTGGCGATATCGAAGTTGCGATTGCAGGCGGAGCCGAATCCATGACGCAGGTGCCGATGACGGGTTATAAATTCTCGCCCAATCCACACTTCGCGCAGGACTTGCCGCAGTATTTTACAAACATGGGTTTGACCGCCGAAAATGTTTCCACGAAGTACAATGTCAGCCGCGAAGACCAGGATGAATTTTCTTTCAAGAGTAACATTAAAGCGGCCAAGGCTGTTGAGTCCGGCCTCTTCGACCCCGAACTCGTTCCGGTTGATGTGGAAGTCATTGAACTCGGCACGGATGAGAAGCCTGTCAAAAAAACTTTCACTGTCAAGCGTGATGAAGGTCCACGGGCGGATACGACCATCGAAGCCCTCGCCAAACTCAAACCGGCTTTCAAGGAAGGCGGCGTTGTGACGGCCGGGAACTCATCCCAAATGTCCGATGGCGCGGCGGGCACGGTTGTGATGTCTGTGGACAAGGCCGCACAACTGGGACTTAAGCCGTTGGCTCGCTTCGTCGCATTTGCGGTGGGAGGTGTCCCCCCTGAATTAATGGGTATCGGACCAATCGTTGCCATTCCCAAAGCGTTGAAGATCGCAGGCTTGTCGTTGAACGATATTGACCTGTTTGAACTCAACGAGGCCTTTGCCGCACAGTCGCTGGCAGTGTTGCGCATGCTTGAAATTGACGAGAGCAAGGTCAACGTCAACGGTGGAGCGATTGCCCTGGGTCATCCGCTTGGATGCACGGGCGCGAAGCTGACGACGCAATTGGTTTACGAGATGGGCCGTCGCAAGTCGAAATATGGCATGGTGACGATGTGCATCGGCGGCGGAATGGGTGCGGCCGCTGTCTTTGAGAATTTACAATAAGCGAATTGGGCGTGTTACGCATCACGAATCACGTATTATGTAATGCGTAAAACGTAATCCGTAAGACCACAAGGAGAAAAGAAAATGCCGCTTACAATTTCAGAACTCATGAATAAAATGCCCGGTGCGTTCATCCCCGAAAAAGCCACAGGTGTGGACGCGATCATCCATTTCAAGTTCACGGGCGCGGAACCCGGTGAATGGAATGCAATCATCAAAGATGGTAAAGTCGAAGTAGCTCAGGGAATTCCCAGCAAACAGCCGACCATGACCCTTACCGCTGACTCGTCTGATTACGTCAAGATTTTCACGGGCGAGTTGGATGGGATGCAGGCTTTCATGCAAGGCAAGATCAAATTGGGCGGCGACTTGAACCTGGCGATGAAGATGATGCAGATGTTCAAGATCCGCTAAGAAAAAGTGTGATAAAAAACTCGGAAGTCATTATAACTTCCGAGTTTTTGTTTGCTTGTCTATTCCTGATTATTTCAATGGAACGCCGCGACAAGCGTGATGATCCCAAAACCAAATATAGCTGCACCGGCAATTCGGTTGACCCAAACCATCCATTGACTTGTAAATCTTTCGCGAAAAAATCCGACGATGGAACTCAAGGTCAACCACCACGCCGAAGAGCCGAGAAAAACACCCAGCACGAGAAAAGACGCGGATGTGTAATTTCCACCTGTCCTGGCGAATCCAAGCCCGGCAAAAATCACGGTGAACGAAATGATCGTGGCCGGGTTGGTCAGCGTGAGAAAAACGGTGGACAAATATGCGCCGAACAATCCGCCGCGCCTTTCCTTTACTTGCGCGGCAGACTCAGCAGGCTTTGAAGCAAATGTTTGAATGCCGAGATAGAACAGAAACAAGCCGCCGATGAGGCGAAGCCAGAATTGCCAGCCATATAAGAAAGATTGAATAGCGGTCAGCCCGAAAGCCGCCACCGCGCCATAAAACATATCGGCGGTAGCCGCGCCTAGGCCTGAGAAAAAACCGTTCATTTTTCCATCAGCCAGTGTACGGCGGATGCAAAGCACGCCGATCGGGCCAACAGGTGCGGCGATGGCGAAGCCGAGGATAAGACCTTTAAGGAGAAAGTTCATGGACATGTTTTCCTGAATGCGCCCAGGTCGCGGTTCTTAAAGATAGCGCTAAACTTGATTTCTTTTGCCTGTGGGCAAAAATCATCGAGCGTGATGCCGGTATCGGTATATTCCGCGGCAAACACTGCCTTGCCTTGCTGGATAAAGGGTTTCATTTGATCGCACCAATTCTGGTAGAAGCAATCCTCTGTCAGTGCCCAGTCAAAATCATTGACCAAATCCGCCGCTTGGTCGCTATCGTTTTTCATGCCAATAGAAAGTCCGCGTGCGTGTGCCTGCTCGACCAGCCAGCGATTATAATTCAGCTGATCCTCGTAGGTTAGTGGAAAGCCGGTGTCTGTGTTGTAAACGTCAATGTTGTCCGGCTCGATTGCGTCAAACCCTTTTGCTTTGCACATATCCAGGCGCGCCAACATGATCGGCGCCAATTTATCAATCTGGCGGATGTCCAAAAATTTTTCACCGGCCCAGCCCGGATAATCTTTGCCAACGACTTCTTTCGGAAACTGTTTTGCATCTGGACGCCAATCTTCGCGTGAACCAACGCTGGTATAACAAATCACTTTTGCGCCTTTGGCGTGCAGAGCCGCTACAACTGTTGCATCGTTTTCAAATAGATCAATGTCAAAAACCTGTGCGTCCACTGATTTGTCCACAGGAGTATCAAGTTGCCATTGCCAAGTTGTTCCCGGGGCAGGACGCCATATTTGATTTTGCGTTGACGGTGTTGAAGCCGCTTCATTCTGGGCCGGTGAGCGGATGGCCGTTTTAGTGGTTGATGCGGCTCGTGTAGCGGCTTCCGCTAAAGGTCCGCATGAAACGATGGCGAGAAATAGGCCGAGAAGCAAATAGCGTGTAGCCAATATGATATATCGCATCCAACTTTTTTCCTGTGGGAAAAAACAAAGACGCATCTTCACGATGCGCCTTTGTAACGTTCAGACTTGATCGTGCCTAAGCGGTCGCTGCTTCTTTGCGTTTGAACCAAGTCTTCCATTCTTGGTTTTCCCATACAACTAGAATGGGCGAGGCGTTGAAGATGGATGAGTAGGTTCCGCTGAAGATACCAACCAGCAGGATGATCACGAAGTGACGGATGGTGTCGCCGCCGAAGAGGGCCAGCGCAAAGAGCGTGAACATAACCGTGAGCTGGGTGTTGATCGAGCGGTCAAGTGTTTGGACGATGGAATGATTGACCATCTTTTCATATTCGACGCGGCGGTAGATGTTGGCGTTTTCACGGATGCGATCGAATACCACGATGGTATCGTGAACAGAGAACCCAATCACGGTCAGAACCGCAGTTAAGAAGAGCGCGTCCGCTTCCCAGCCGAGGAAATAACCGAGCATGGCCTCTACACCGAGCACAACGAAGACATCGTGGAGCATGGCGATAATGGCAGCTGTACCGTACCGAATAGGATGTTCCACTTCGCGGAATGCGTACCAGATGTAAAGCAGGATTGCGAGGGCGGCCATCAGGATGGCAAATCCGGCGGCATTGGTGACTTCTGCGCCTACGGAGGCCGAAACCGATGTGAAATTTTGAACCGTTATTGTAGTCCCGGTCTTGGCTTCCATTGCGGCAACGATCTTGCCTTTGGTGGCATCATCAATTTGCTTCGATTGCGTCAAACCC
>JAJYOO010000315.1 GCA_021796155.1 Chloroflexota bacterium | reverse complement strand
TTGGCGTGGGAGTCGGCGTCCAGAGAGAAGCGGCTGCAAATCAAAAAACGCAGAGGAGAGATCAAGCGGACGCGATCCAATGTGCATGAGAGTGACTGATCCCATTTTCCAGTACGACCAGCTCGATCTCAAAATGTGTCAGATATACCGCACTCGGTCAAAAATTGCGCCTTTTTAGAAGGCGGAATGCGCAATTTGTGACCGTGGGTATTATATAATCGGGCGGATGACGAACACACAATTTCTTCGCGGACTCTTTTCTGGATTGGCAGCGGCTTCGATTTGGGGCGGCATGTATGTGGTAAGCAAAGTTGTGCTTGATGTAATTCCCCCATTCTCATTGTTGACTTTGCGTCTATTGCTCGGCATTCTTGCGCTTGGAATCGTGATTGTGTTTCGCCCCAAACCCATTTTTGCAAAACAACAAGTCTGGAGTATTTTTCTCGTTGGCGTGGTGGGATACGGAATCTCGCTCGGATTTCAATTCGTCGGCACGAAACTTTCGAGCGCATCCAACGGCTCGCTTGTGACTTCAGCCACACCCGCTTTCGTTTTACTTTTCGCTCCCTCTCTGCTGAACGAAAGGCCAACAATGCACCGCGTGATTGCATTGATTATTTCCACGTTGGGCGTGGTCGCAGTGATTGACCCGCGCACCGCCGAATTATCGCCGACTTTATTTTGGGGAAACATGTCGCTGTTGGCCGCCGCGCTGACATGGGCATTGTATTCGGTGCTGGTTCGCAAAGTCACGCAGACTGCAGACGTTTTCACGCCGACCGCGATTATGCTGGCTGGCGGTTTGCCTTCCAGCATTTTGTTCAGCGCATGGGAAATCAAAACGCAAGGAATCGGTTCGATCACGCCGGGCATCATCGGTGGGATTCTGTTTTTGGGAATCATCTCCACCGCCATCGCGATGTTCCTTTGGAATTACGCGTTTGCGGAATTGCCCGCGGCGGTCGCCTCGCTGACTTTTTTCGCGCAGCCCGTTGTCGGGATTTTGTTGGGAGCAATTTTTCTGGGGGAAAAAATCACGCCGCTGTTTTTGTTCGGCGGCGTGCTGATCGGGATCGGGTTGATAATTGCAAGTCGAGAAAGTTAGATTCAAATGTCGTCGCGAGCGGTGCTTTATGCCGCGAAGCAATCTCCTCTTATGTCAAACTGTTCACAAGATAAAAACGTGAGATTGCTTCGTCGCTCTGCTCCTCGCAACGACATAATTATAACTGTCCGCTCTCACCCCAAGTTTCGAGTTGTTTTTGATATTCGGGATCATCATAACGCGCCAATGAAAACGCGGACGCGTACGATGGCAATTTTGCCCCCGCAACATGAGCCGCGAGCAAATCCCCTGCCCCACACGCCGACATAATTCCATAACCGGATGCCGCGCCGATCACATACGCGCCTTCAACTGGCAATGGTCCAACCAGCAGACGATTCTCGCGCGTTCGGGTGTAATAACCGCCGTCAAGTTGCGGCTTCGGCATTTTGTTGAAATATCCTTTCAGCGCGGGCAGCATCGTTGACATGCCGCGCATGGCAATCTCTGGATATTGATCGTCGAGCGGCACAGGAAAAGTCGGTTCGATGACACGCGTCTTGTATTCCCACAGCATCAAAACTGTTTGACTTTCGCCCGCGCCTTCAGGACGCGTGTGCGCGCCCGCGGGAAACGGCTCGGTTAGCCATTTTGTTTCGTCATCGCCGGCAAGCGCTTCGCGTTCATCATCCGCCCACGGCAGCGATTGCGGATCATCCCAAATCAAAAGCGGCGCGTCTCGCCCGACAATTCCGAGCAAATCTCTGAATGCGACTTTCAAATGCAATTCGGTATAAACGGGAATATCAATGCCAAGCATCTGACCAACTTGTTTGAGATACGGCCCCGCGGCATTAACAAAGATAGGGCTTTCGACGCGTTCGCCATTGCTCAACTTGACTCCGTTGACGCGATTACTTTTTACATCCACGCTGTCCACGCGCGCCGATTCAAACTGGACACCGAGGCGGCGCGCCGTTTCGAGGAGAACCATTCCCATCTGTTGGGCGCTCAGCCAACCTGCGCGCCGGACATGTAACCCGGCAACGGCTTGATCGGTCAAATAAGGAAAATGTTTTCGGATGAGTTCATTGCCGAGCAGAATATCCGCGCCGGGTGGTTCGTCGCGGAATCCTTCAGGATGCGCAGGTTGGTAGGATGAATTATCAGACGAATGAATTCTCAATTGCCCCGCGCCTAAAGCTGAAGTCCGGTTTGAACGCTCGATCAATTCGGGAATTTTGCTTTCGTCCGCGGTTACATATAAATAGCCGCGACGATTCATGTGGAAGGCATTCCCGCTTTCATCCGCGAGCTGTTCCATCAAATCAATCGAGCGATTCATCAACGCCAGCATCTCGGCGTCCGGCCACCAGTTGCGATAACATTCCGTGGAACGATCGCTGGTAAGCGTGAGCGGCGCGCATTCATCCACCAACAGAATATCTTTGATACCAGCCTTGCCAAGGTAATATGCGGCGCTGACCCCGAGAATGCCCGCGCCGCAAATGACGATTTGATGCTTACGCGTCATGGAAGAAATTTTGCTTCGAGTTCGCCCGAAGATGGCTCGACCATTTTCGAGCCATCTGGAAATAAAATGGTTGGCACGCTGCGAAAACCGTCATTCAGATGTTTGACGAATTCGGCAGCTTGGGGATTGTCATCAACATCAATGTTGACGTGGGGAATCTGATTCTGCGCGAGGAATGCTTTGGCGCGTTTGCAATCAGGGCACCACTTTACGGAATAGACAACGATCTGAGATGGACGATCAGTGCAGCAATCTGTCATGTTGACCTCGTTGAGCAATCATCCGCAGATTACACAGATTCACGCAGGAGAAAAAATCTGCGGAATTAGCTTGAGTTTATTTGGGTGAGGCGCGTCGAGCGAGGTATTATCTCGCTCGACCGCGTGTCTGCAATGAATTATCGCATGAGCGGCCTGCGAAGGCAAAAACAAATGGCACGATTCGATCCCTGCCATTTGTCATTGTTTGAGTCTATTCGCCGAGCGATTTCAGGTATTCGCGGATTGCCAGCGCCGCCGACGCTCCCTCGCCCGCTGCAGATGCCGCCTGCTTGGTCGAGCCGGAGCGAACGTCGCCCGCCACAAACACGCCGGGGATGCTCGTCATCATGTGCGGCGCTTTGACGAAGCCGCGTTCGTCGAGTTCAGCTTTTTCTTCGAGCAGATCATTGTTGGGCATCACACCAATGAAAACAAAGACGCCATCGTAATGAGCCTCTTTTTCTTCGCCGGTTGACAGGTCTTTCAAGATAACCGCTTCCAACTTGTTTTTGCCACGCAGCTCGCGGATGGCGTGATTCAGAATCACGCGCATGTTCGATTTTTCCGCGACCTTTTCCCGCAGAATTTTGCTGGCTTTGGGTTCCGGCGAATGGACGAGGATGTCCACTTGCGATGCGAATTTGGTCAGGAATAAGCCTTCCTCGAATCCGCTGTTGCCGCCGCCGACCACCAGAATCTTCCTGCCTTTATAAAAGGCGCCGTCGCACGTGGCGCAGAAATGCACGTTGACACCGATCAATTCGTCTTCGCCGGGGATGTTCATGCGGCGATAACGCGCGCCGGTCGCCAGCAAGATCGCTTTGCTGTGATAATGCGCATCCGAGCCAGTCTCAGCGAAATGATACTGGCCGTCATGGTCAATCGCATTGACTTCCTGCGCCTGCAAGATTTCCACGCCGAACTTGCGCGCCTGGCGTCCGAGGCGTTCGGCAAATTCTCCGCCGGAGATTCCTTCGTCGAAGCCGGGAAAATTATCCAGCGTTTGCGTGATGCCGGCCTGCCCGCCGAGTCCCGCCTTCTCGATGACCAGCACATCGAGTCCTTCACGCGCC
>JAJYOO010000314.1 GCA_021796155.1 Chloroflexota bacterium | reverse complement strand
GACAAGCCAACCGTCCCGTGCCCGCGCCGAGATCGAGAACATCCAAGCCATTCAATGAAATAATTTCCTGAATCGCTTTCAGAATGTTGCCCTGATAATCTTCGCGCGAAACAAGCGCTTCATATTCAACCGCGTGATTTGCATAAACTTCTTTTTCGCTCGGCATTGCGTTATACTCCGTCGCAATTCTATCATTGGAAAATCACATGACACTTTCTCCCACAGCACAAAAAGTTCAAGATATTTTGACATCACAGGGTTTCAACTGCAAAGTGATCGAGTTTGCCGAAAGCACGCGCACCGCGCAGGAAGCCGCTGACCGTACCGGCAGCACGCTCGGACAAATTACCAAGTCACTGATCTTCAAAGGAAAAATTTCAAACAAGCCGATTTTGGTTTTGACCAGCGGCGCAAACCGCGTGGATGAAAAGCGTATCAGCGAATACGCGGGCGAACACATTGTCCGTGCCGACGCGGATTTTGTCCGCGTTACAACTGGCTTTGCTATCGGTGGCGTGCCCCCGCTTGGGCACGCGCAAAAGATGGAAACGTATCTCGATGAAGATTTGCTTCAATACAAAACAGTTTGGGCCGCGGCGGGGACGCCAAATGCCGTCTTTGAATTGACGCCGGATGAATTGCAAAGGATGACTGATGGGAAAGCGGTGAGGGTCAAATCATGATTCAAGATATTCGCAATTTCCTGCAGCTCAACGAAAATTTGTTAAGCAGCGGAATGCCGACTGCCGATCAAATGAAATCGGTTGCCGAGGCGGGAGTCAAAGTAGTTATCAGTCTCGTGCCGTTTGATCCTGAACAAGATTTGGCAGATGAAGACAAATTGGCAGGGTCGCTTGGAATGAAATACATCAACATCCCGGTGGATTGGGAAGCGCCCACGCGTCGAAACCTTGACGACTTCATCAAAGCGATGGATGAAAATCAAAGAAGCAAGATACTCGTTCATTGCCGCGCAAATTATCGCGCCACCGGTTTCATCACTTTGTATCGTGTCAAACAGCTTGGGTGGAAAGCCGATGAAGCATTCAAGGATTTGCGCCGCATTTGGAATCCGGACGAATATCCCATTTGGAAAAAGTTCATCGAAGAGAATCTCAACATCCGCAGATGAAGCAGATTTCGCTGATTTTTTAATTCATCTGCGTGATCTGTGAAATACTCTTCGAGTACGATGTCTGCGGAGGATCTTTTCTCGCACTTCGGATCACGCCGATAAATCCCGAATTCACAAACGCTGTTCAGCATACGGCTTTTTGAGTTGCAATCGGACAATCTTTGTCGTAGAATCCACATCATTACCAAAGGAGAGAGATATGACAAAGATCGCGTCTAAAAGCGCGCCTGTTACAGATTCCCGTCCCATGACCGAGGAAGCTGACTTCCTCCAAATCAAATCCATTGACCACGTCCACTTTTATGTGGGCAACGCACGTCACGCCATGTTTTATTGGTGGAAAGCTTATGGCTTCAAACCCGTGGCATATTCCGGTTTGGAAACGGGCAACCGCGACTTCGCCTCGTACGTTTTAGAATCAGGGCAGGCGCGGTTTGTTGTTTCAGCAGCTTATGGTCCAACCAATGAAATCGCCGCGCATCAAATGGTTCACGGCGATGGCGTCAAAGTCATCGCGTTGGAAGTGGACGACGTCGAAAAAGCATGGAAGGAAACCACATCGCGCGGAGGCAAGTCCGCATGGAGTCCGCGCGAACAGAAGGATGACTTCGGCATCTATCGCACGTCAGCCATTTACACGTATGGCGAAACGCTTCACGTCTTCGTAGATCGCGCGGATTACAAGGGAACATTTGCCCCAACCTATCGTCCCATCAAAAATAAAGAAGCACAATCCGTTGGCCTCGCTGCGATTGACCACATCGTCGGCAATGTGCAGCACGCCAAGATGAACGAATGGGTCAACTACTATCACAGAGTGATGGGCTTCCGCCAGCTCATGCACTTCGACGACAAGGATATCTCGACCGAATATTCCGCGTTGATGTCAAAGGTGATGCAGAACGGAAATGGCCGCGTCAAGTTCCCGATCAACGAACCGGCTGAAGGCAAGAAGAAAAGTCAAATTGAAGAATATCTCGATTACTATCTCACGCCCGGAGCGCAGCACATCGCATTGATCACTGGCGACATCATCAAGACCGTCACTCAATTGAAAAACAACGGCGTGGAATTCCTGCGCGTGCCTGAAACCTATTATGATGTCCTGCCCGACCGTGTCGGCAAAATTGATGAGGACATGAAAGCCATTCACGATCTCGGAATCCTCGTTGATCGCGACGATGAAGGCTATCTGCTGCAAATCTTTACCCAGTCCATCCAGGATCGCCCGACGATGTTCATCGAAGTCATCGAGCGTCACGGTTCGCAAAGCTTCGGCAAAGGCAACTTCAAAGCTTTGTTCGAGGCGCTCGAACTTGAACAGGAAAAGCGCGGCAATCTCTGATCGTCCGCAGGTTTACGGGTTGGCAGGTTGAAAAGTTAACCTGCCAACTTTTTAACTTTCAATCCTTCGACTGCGCGGCGCCTTCAGCGCCACTCCGCTCAGGACAGGTTTAAAACTAAAATGAAATTCGCAACTTTTTCCACGCCTCAGACTCCGCCTTTGCCGGGTCTCGTTAAAGATAATCGAATCTACCTTTTGCCTTTCGCCGACATGCGCGCCGTCGTCCAAGCCGGAGCTGACGAAGCCGCGCGCAACGCATTGGACGAATCTTACGCGCTCGATGAAGTGAAGCTTCACGCGCCAATCCGCCCAACAACGCTACGTGACGGCTATGCTTTCGAGACGCATGTCAAAACTGCCAATGCCAACCGCGGGCGCGACGTCCCGGCGGAATGGTACAAGTTTCCCATTTTCTATTTCACGAATCCGAATAACATTTACGGGCCGGACGATGAAATCCCATATCCATCGTACACAAACCAGATGGACTATGAACTTGAGATCGCAGCAATCATCGGAAAACCCGGTATCAACCTCAAACCCGAAGATGCACCGAAACATATTTTTGGATACACCATCTTCAATGACTGGTCTGCGCGCGACATTCAGCGCGAAGAAATGAAAGTGAGTCTCGGCCCGGCAAAAGGAAAAGATTTTGCATCCGCGCTCGGACCGTACATCGTCACAGCGGATGAATTGGCTGATAAAGCGGTAGACCGCCCTGGGGTCCACGATTTAACGATGCGGGGCTGTGTCAATGGCGTGGAAAGATCACGCGGTAACTTCAAAGATATTTACTGGTCATTTGGCGATCTGCTGGCGCGCGCGTCTGAATATGTCACATTATTGCCCGGCGATGTGATCGGCTCCGGCACGGTCGGCACGGGATGCCTGCTCGAATTGACAAAAGCACAAGGCCCGTGGCTCAACGAAGGTGATGTTGTCGAACTTGAAATCGAACGGCTTGGCACACTACGAAATAAGGTTGGTAAAAAATCATGAGCGTCGAAGATAAACCTGTTATTACTGTTCGCCCAACAGGAACGCATCTCACTAAACAAAGTTTGCCGAACTTTGAAGGCATTTCTGCCAGCACTGCGGGATCAGAACATTTGTGTATGCACCTTGTTATCATCCCGCCGGGAGGAAAAGCCACGCCACATTATCATAACGGCTACGAGACTGTGATCTATATTATTCAGGGCCGCGCCGAAACGAAATACGGTCCGAACCTTGAACATTCAAGCATAAACCAAGCCGGCGACTTTTTGTTTATCCCGCCGAACGTTCCACACCAACCAGTGAACCTGAACGATGATGAACAGGTCGTTGCGGTTGTGGCTCGCAACGATCCGAACGAACAGGAAAGCGTGGTCGTCATCGAAGAGCCAGCAACCAAATCAGCAAAATAAAATGATTTCAAAAATTCCATTCAG
>JAJYOO010000313.1 GCA_021796155.1 Chloroflexota bacterium | reverse complement strand
CGGATGATGTCACACAAAACTTTACCCTGACCGTTTCCGGCGGCCCGGTCATTGCTGCGAACGGTGTCAACACCACGCCGGATACTGGCGACGGTCAGCTTGCTGAATTCGAAGTTGTGACTGTAGGCGTCACCAAATTCACAGTCACCTTCAACCAGGATTTGCTCAACATTCCCGGCACCAATCCGAATTATGGCGAGAGCGTGACCAATCCAGCCAACTACTTGCTGGTCAACGACAACGGCGATGGCTTCCAGACCACCAGCTGCTCGAGCGGAGTACCCGCACAAGATTTTGCGATCAACGTTGGCTCCGTCACATATTCCAACAACGGCGGAGCAGGTCCGTTCATTGTAACGTTGAGCATCAACGGCGGCTCGCCGCTTGCGGATGGTAAGTATCGCTTGTATGCCTGCGGCACCACATCCATCACCAACCTCGGCGGACTAAAACTGGCGGGCGACGGAAAGAACGAAGGCACAGACTTCACCCGCAACTTTACCGTCCAATTGCCAAGCGGACACGGCGGAGGCGGGAGCCGCGGCGGTGGAGGCGGAAGCAACGTTCCGTACATCCCGATCACGGGTGGGCTGATCCCAGTTACGGGCTTTGCTCCGGGACAAACCACTTTCCTGCCGGCGCAGCCGTTGGTAAAAGGTTACTCATCCATTAACGGCGTGCGGTTGGAGATTCCCGTACTGGGCGTAAATGTTCCAATTGTCGGCGTGGATCAGAAGAACGGAACCTGGGATCTCACCTGGCTGGAGAACAATGCCGGTTATCTCGACGGCTCGGCCTTCCCAACGTGGGTCGGCAATACGGTCCTGACCGGCCACGTGGTGGATGCAACCGGAGCATCCGGTCCCTTCGCCTACATCAAGGATCTGCAGATCGGCGATAAGGTTTACATCCACCTTGGAGGTTTCAAGTACGTTTATGAAGTCCGGGAGAATAAGTCAATCCTGCCGACCGATTTGTCCGCCGTCTTCAAGCACGAGAATTACAACTGGGTAACTCTCGTCACCTGCGAAGATTACAACAATTCCACCAAAACGTACAATAATCGGCGGATGGCTCGCGCTGTGCTTGTCAGCGTAATTCCCGAAAAGTAAATCAACATTGCACAATAAAAATGTCCGCTGCCTTTGAGTAGCGGATATTTTGCTTTCAGGAAGAATCATTTATTCGTAACAGTTACTTGAATGATCGCCGAGTCCACGCGCTGATCGGTGCGGATGACTTGCAGTTGAACGGCATACAAACCACTCAAACCGGTTGTATCCCATGTTGCCAAAATGCCATCGCTGATAGATTTATTTGAATCAGCACCGACTTGAATCCATTGCTGCGGATTCAATCCCTGGCCAACCAAAACGCGATAATGATCGAAGTCCGCGCCGGATGCGGTACCAATGAATTGCACCTGACCACTGACATCGGCAAACATGGCAGGCGAAGAAATATGCACATCGGGATTTACCGGCACGGATTGAATGGCGTCATATGAAGTCGGCGGAATGGGAACGTTCGCCGACTTTGCCCAAGCTTGATATTCCGGCGGAATAATCATAAAGACTTTATCTTCGACGAGCTGCGGAGGCGTGAAGACCGTCGCAAGATACCCCGTTTCGCGATTGATCTCGAACGTTCGATATAAATTATCGGTCTGCACAGGCTCGTTGCTATTTAGAAAAACTTCGCTCACAATCGAAGGGCAATCTTTGGTTGGCAGCAAACCGGACGGATCACACACATCCATCGTTGTAATTCCTGCTGGCATAGCCCAGCCATTTGCTGGTAAAGGTTGAGTCGCAATTTGCATCAACGCATTCCAAAGTCCAGCAGGAAGCTTAGGCGAGAGACGCGGCGAATCAGTTGCGTGTGTTCCCGTCCAAACCGCAACGACACGTGAAGGGGTATATCCAATCGTCCACGTATCCAAGCCGGAATTCGTTTGGCCGACCTTTGCACCAGCAGGCCGTCCGATTTCCAACGCGTTCGGATGCCCGAGACTCGGCCAGCGCGCAGGCTCATCGCTCAAAACATTGTTTATCAAATAAGCCAACTGCGGCGTGACGACCGGCTGCGCTTGCGGGTTGGTGAGATCAAGCCACAGCGAATGATCAAGCCCTTCGACGCGGAGCACAGCCGATGGTCCGGGCTGACCGTAGCGCACACCTTGCGCGGCAAAGATTCCGTACGCGGTCGCCATGTCAAGCAATGTCGCGTTACTTTGATTAAGTCCAAACGAAGATTCTGTTCGATGAATAACATCTGAACCCATTTGTTCGGCCACGCTTTGCGCGGGGACAAGATAATCGTTGTCGAGTGCGGTGCGGATGCGAACCGGCCCACGATATTGCCCATCAAAATTTTGGGCATTCTCCGATGGGACATCCCAAACAAGCGAAGATGGACTCAGACCGCGCGTGAATGCTGTCAGATAAACGAACGGCGTCATGAGGGACCCGGGATCGTGCGCGGCCAAAAATGAAGTTTGCTCGCCTCGCAGCGTTTCGCCGACCGCCGCAAGAATTTGTCCCGTTTGCGGATCATAGATCAGTGCGCTGGCTGATGGCTCTTTGATGATTGTGTTCGGTGGCAACGATGGAAGCAGATCAACAGCATTGCATGGCGTAGTCGGATCAGCCGCACCTGCAAGCCGCGCTGCATAAGTCAATGTGGCACATGTAGCTTGCTGCTGAAGATTGAAATCAAGAGTTGTTGTAATGTTCAAGCCGCCGCGTTCGATTCGTTCGCGCGTGAACTGCGGATCGAGTTGCCGGAGGACGAGGTCGAGGAAGGCGGGAGCAAGATTTTTGGGCGAAGGGGTAGGGGATAAGGGATTGGCCGATTGAGCCAGTGCTTGCTTCGCTTCATCGTTTGATATCAGCTTTAGCGATTGCATCAATTGAATCGCTGTGCGTCCGCGCTGGAGGGCAATGTCTTTTGCATCGAACGGATTTAGACTTGGAGATTGCGATGTTGCGGCAAGCACTGCCGATTCTGCTGGCGTCAAATCCGACGCGGATTTTCCAAAGTAAAGTTGGGCCGCGGCATCCACGCCAAAGGCGTAATTGCCATAATCTGCTGAATTGAGATACCACTCCAAAATTTGCGTGCGCCCGAATTTAGCTGTGACTTGTGCGGCAAGGATTCGTTCGCGCAACGCGCGTCGAATTGATGGTGTCTCATCGTAAAGCAACAAATCCGAGACAAGTTTCTCGGCAATGGTCGGATGGCTTTCAGGGTCATTCCATCCGCTTAGTAAATATCCGCCGTGATTCCAAAAACCGGGATCGGCCAGCGCAACTGTGGCTTTAGCGAGAAAATCCGGGAGATGCTGAGGCGATTGTGGGTTGAGAGGAATGTAACGGCGCGGCAAGTTGCCAGCGTTGGCAGGCGCAAACGTCATCAAAAGATTCTGACCCGTGCGGTCATAGACACGCGTCGGTTGAAGCAAAAGGCCATCAGGAGGATTGAGCAGAACCGGCAAAAGGTCAACGTTGGGAAGGTTGCTCGTCAGGTTTGCATAAGCGAGCGCGGCAACGAGAATAACCAAAGCCAACAAGAACGAAACAAAAATACCCAAGCTAACTCCACCCATGCGCCAGCGCGATGAACTTGCACGGTGCTGGTCCGCGCGGCGTGCGCGTCGGCGTTGGACGATGTTGGTTGTGTTGGCTGGCATGTTTGGATTGTACAACGGAATTAAGGGTATCCACAGATTTCACAGATTACACAGATAAAAATTTCTACGAAATCTGTGTAATCTGTGGATGTCTTTTCAATCATTTACCAA
The DNA here is from genome assembly GCA_021796155.1 of Chloroflexota bacterium. The sequence continues at coordinate 120 of JAJYOO010000313.1, read as the reverse complement.
ATCGGCAAGCCAATCCATCAAGCCGCCCTTATCGGCATGGTTTTTTCAAGGATACTGTTGGCAAACCGGCAAGGGGAGTAAGATGATGGGCGGAGGCAGCCATGTGTTTGAAAATACGTC
>JAJYOO010000312.1 GCA_021796155.1 Chloroflexota bacterium | reverse complement strand
CGACTTTTTTGTCTTGCAAAACGGAACCAACAGATTACAATCATCCGCATGACAAATCTTCCCATTCCTTCTTTTTTCGACGCGCAAAAGGTCGGCGAAGTTTGGCGCGTGCCTTATGAAGAACGCACAAAGCAGGCAAGCGACTGGGCGCGTCAACACGGACTTGAAGCGGCCGCGGCATCGAAGCACCGAATCTGGCTCCTGCTGGTGGACGTGCAAAACACGTTCTGCATTCCCGAGTTTGAACTGTTTGTCGCTGGCCGCAGCGGACGCGGCGCGGTTGAAGACAATGTGTGCCTGTGCCAATTCATCTACCGCAACCTCGGCGTCATCACGCATATCTCCGCCACAATGGATACACACCTATCGCAACAGGTTTTCCATGCTATCTTTTTCGTTGACGAAAATGGACACCATCCCGCGCCTTATACCAATATCCAAGCCAGTGAATTGAAATCGGGCAAATGGAAATTCAATTCCGAGCTTGCACCGCGTTTTGGCATCACGCCTGAATACGGGCAGCAGATGATGATTCATTATGCAAATGAATTGGAGAAGAAAGGCAAATACGCACTGACGATTTGGCCGTATCACGCCATGCTTGGTGGGATTGGTCACGCGCTGGTGTCATCCGTCGAGGAAGCCATCTTCTTCCATTCGATGGCGCGGCTGACACAACCGGAGTTTGAAGTCAAGGGTGATAGACCGTTTACGGAACATTACTCCGTGATCGGTCCGGAAGTGACGCGTGGGCCAAAAGGCGAAGTACTCGGCGAGCGCAATTCCAAATTCATCGAAACACTCAAGCAAGTGGACGCCGCCATCATCGCGGGCCAGGCAAAATCCCATTGCGTGGCATGGACGATTTCCGATCTGCTCGATGACATCCACGCGGCGGATAAATCGCTTGCAAACAAAGTTTATTTGCTCGAAGACTGCACCTCGCCTGTTGTCGTCCCCGATGCGGACTATACGGATGCCGGGAATGAAGCCTTTGAAAAATTTGCAAAAGCGGGAATGCATCGCGTAAAATCCACGGACAACTTTTTATCATAATGGTCTAAAATATCCTGCTGGTCAAATCTTCTGACCTGTAGGACTAATCAGACCTGGAGACTTTATGAGCATCTTTGATGGGAAACGGCTCACCAATGAAATTTTCAAATTAGATATTGAACGAATGCGGCGCGGTTGGTATTCAGATAAATACTTCGAGAATATCGGACGGATGCTTGCCGCGCTATCCGCAGAAGGATATACATTCTCGGGACATCATAACAACCTGCCATCCGGCATTTCACCCGACGGCATTTCGGTCGGCGACATCGAAGTTGAAATGCAATGGTTCGTGCGCCGGCATGGAACAACTATTGTCGTCGGCGTGGACAAAGCATTGGAGATGCTCAAACATTGCACCGGCTATTTCAAGGGTGATAAATTCGTTGACACTTCAGATAAACTCGAAGTCTGGGCCGTACAGGATGGATCAACTGTAACGTATGATGGCGACCCGGCAAACATTTTGCCAGTGCTCAAAGTGCGCGGCTGCTATCGAAATTTCGCTTTGCTCGAAACGCCAACACTCGGAATCCTGACCCGTTCCAGCCGTGTGGCGACAAATGTTTATGAAACATTCGTGGCCGCGCGCGGCAAGCCGGTTTTATTCTTCCCCGCCCGGTTTGATTTGCATGAAGTCCAGGCCGCGGACGGATATGCTTATAACATCGCAGTTCAACGCTTCAATCTCGATCATGAAAAAGACCTCGGCCCGTTTATTTCCACAGATGCACAAGGCGACTGGTGGGGCGGCGCGGGCGGCGGGACAGTTGCTCATGCTGCTATTGCATCTTTCCTGGGCGACACCGCCGAGGCCATGATGCAATTTGCACGCGTTCTGCCAGCCGCGATTCCACGTATCGCGCTGGTGGACTTCAACAACGACTCAGTGCGCGATTCACTTCGCACGCTGGATGCCATGTTCGCAAAATATCGCGAGCTAAAAGATTCGGGCCAAAACACTGAAGCCGAGAAATACAAACTTTATGGCGTGCGACTCGACACAGGCGGGAGCGTCCGCGACGTTTCCGTTCCCCCATTGGGCGATCCGAGTCTCGATTTGGGTGTTACACCGCGGCTGGTGTTCAATGTCCGTCAGGGTTTGGATTCAGCCTGGGAAAGATGGGATTTGCCAACGTCGTGGAAAGAAACGGCGAAGGAATTTTGTCGAAATGTGAAGATCGTCGTCTCAGGCGGATTCAACCCGGATAAGATTCACAGGTTCGAACGTCTAGGTGTGCCCGTTGACATTTATGCGGTCGGTTCGTATCTATTCAATAACAACGGCGCGACTGTCACCGATTTCACAGCGGACGTGGTGCGCGTGAAAGTTCACGGTGAATGGGTGGACATGGCAAAGGTCGGACGCAAGCCGTGCGATAATCCCGATCTCGAACGCGTTTGGTAATTATATGTAGGGGCAAGTCTGAGACTTGCCCCTACGCGTTTTACAAAGAATTTACAACGGGGTAACCAACGGGTCAAAATCCCATCCTACAATGACGCCGAGGTGTTGATATGACAATCTCGCGTCGTGACTTTATAAAAACTTCCGGCGTGTTCGCGGCGTTTGCCGCACTTTCCGCCTGTACCCCGCAACTGCCAACTTCATCAAAAATTACTGGTCATATATCCGGCACAAGCAGCATTGGAACGATTCCATTGACAATCGCGAATCCAGTGCCAGCCGATGATCCGTTGACGGTTTTGACTCTCAACCGAATCAGCTTTGGCCCGACGCCAGACATGTATGCTCGCGTCGGCCAGCTCGGACTCGATGCGTTCATTGACGAACAACTTAATCCACAAAGCATCAACGATGACGCGACCGATCAACTTATGACCCGCTTCCCCACTCTGACGATGACGCCAACTCAGCGTCTGCAGCTTCCGCAATTCAGCCAGCCCATTCAAGAATTGATCGCGGCGACGATCCTGCGCCAGTGGCACAGCAATCGTCAGCTCAACGAAGTCATGGTTGATTTCTGGTCGAATCATTTCAACATTTATATCGGCAAGACTTTATGCCGCGTGTTGAAAGCAGATGATGATTTGAAAGTGATTCGCCCGAATGCGTTTGGAAAATTTGGCGACATCCTGAATGCGTCCGCGCACAGCCCGGCGATGTTGATCTTTCTCGATAATGCCGAAAGTCAAAAGTCTGCACCCAATGAAAATTATGGCCGCGAGTTGATGGAACTTCACACGATCAGCGTCAACGGCGGTTACACACAAAAAGACGTGACGGAAGTTGCGCGCGCACTCACCGGCTGGACGATCTATGGACCGAATGCCGTCCTCGGCGAATTCGGAACGTATCGTTTTCTCAAAGCGATCCATGACACAGGCGAAAAGCATATTTTGAATTTGGATATTCCGGCGGGCGGCGGCGAAGACGATGGAACGAAAGTGTTGGACATGTTGGTACATCATCCAATGACGGCACAATTCATCAGCACAAAACTTGCCCGCCGCTTCGTCTCCGATAACCCGGACCCGGCACTGGTCAGCGCGTTGGCAAATGTTTTCACACAATCCGATGGCGATACGCGCGCGGTGCTCAAAGCTATTTTCCAATCCGACCAATTCAAAAATTCTGCCGGGCAAAAATTCAAACGTCCGCTCGAATTTCTCGCGTCTACGTTGCGGCTGACTGGTGCAACGCTCACAGGCCAATCACAACAACTTGTCAATCATGTGAAACTTCTTGGGCAGATTCCTTTCGACTGGCAATTTCCAAATGGCTTTCCCGATACAGCATCGTTTTGGGCAACAACCAGCGGATTGCTTGAGCGTTGGAATTTTGGTAATTTGCTGACATCCGACAAGATCAATGGCGTCCACGTGGATGTGAAATCCCTGGCTGCTGACGCACAATCCGCAC
>JAJYOO010000311.1 GCA_021796155.1 Chloroflexota bacterium | reverse complement strand
CGGTGTGGTCTTCCCGGATCGCGCCACCAAAGTCTGGAAGCCGGAACCTGAGGAAGAGGAGGAAATCGTTTAATGATTACGATTCGCAGTATCACGCATGAGGATCAACCGCGCGTACGCAAGTTTTGGGTGGAACGCTGGGGCGATGAAATTATCGTGGCGCATGGAGTCGCCTATCACGTGGATACGATGGATGGATTTCTTGCGCTGGATGGCAAAGAGATCGTAGGCATGATTACGTTGGCACATTCGGAAGAAGGCTGTGAAATCGTTTCGATTGACAGCGTTCACGAAGAGAAGGGCGTCGGCACGTCATTGCTCGAAGCAGTCATCAAAGCAGGACGCGAAAAAGGATGCCAGCGTCTCTTTCTTATTACGACCAATGACAATCTACCAGCATTGGGATTTTTCCAAAAGCGCGGCTTTCAACTCTCAGCGCTTCATCGCGGTGCGGTGAACGAATCGCGCAAAATAAAGTTGAGCATTCCGCTCACCGGCCACGACAACATCCCGATACGCGATGAGCTTGAATTGGAAATGAATCTGACCTGACCCCTTGTCCCTTATTCTTTATCCCCTTAAGCAGGGGGTAAGGGAAAGGGGATAATAACGCATGCATCTCAGACATCTTTCGCTGACGAACTTTCGCAATTTTGCCCGCCTGGATATTGACCTACCCCGGCGGGTTGTTTTGCTTGTGGGGAACAACGCACAAGGCAAGACCAGCATTCTTGAAGCCATTTATTTCCTTGCATCCTTCGCATCGTTTCAAACCAACACCGACCGCCAGCTTGTTAATTTTGTCGAAGCAAAAAATTCATTGGCGGTTGCGCGCCTCGTTGCTGATTACGAACGCAATAAAAAGAAACATAAAATCGAAGCGCGATTGATTCTCGAACCGACCGGTATCAACGGCCAGCGCCTTCGCAAAGAGATTTTGCTCGATGGTGTGAAGAAACAAATGAATGATGTCATCGGTCACTTCAACGCGGTCATCTTCGTGCCGCAAATGTCGGGCATCATCGAAGACGGTCCCGATGAGCGTCGACGTTATTTGAATCTTGCGTTGGCGCAAACCGTCCCCGCGTATGCGGGCGCGTTGAGCGATTACAATCAGGCGCTCAGTCAGCGCAACGCGTTGCTCAAGGCGTTGAATGAAAACGCTGGAAGCGGCGACCAGCTTGAAGTCTGGGATGAGGCGCTGGCGCGTCTCGGCGCGCAGATCATCCAGTGGCGCATCGAAGCTGTCCAGCAGATCGAACGTCTCGCGGCGCGCGTCCACAATGAATTGACCCATGGTCGCGAAGTTTTGCGATTGAACTATCAGCCGTCGTATGACCCGCTGCCGCCGATCAGCATGAAGCTGACAACAGACACGGATCGCTCCGCCGTCAAAGCGGACGATATTCGCAAAGGATTTTTGATTCGTCTGAAAGAGATCCGCTCCGAGGAGATCGCGCGCGGCGTGACGACCATCGGTCCGCACCGCGACGAGTTGCGTTTTCTTGCCAACGGAATTGACCTCGGCGATTACGGTTCGCGTGGACAAATCCGCACGACCTTGCTGGCGCTGAAGCTTGCCGAAGTCAATTGGATGAAAGAACGCACGGGCGAATGGCCGGTGATTTTATTGGATGAGGTGATGGCCGAACTCGATTTACAGCGCCGCGCCGATTTACTAAAATATGTTGGCGAGAGCGAACAGGTTTTGTTCACCGCAACTGACGTAAATATGTTTGCTCCAGAGTTTGTGGAAAAGTCGGAAGTGTGGAAAGTTCGGGAAGGAAATATAAGTAAACAATAAATATCATGTCGTTGCGAGTCTTCGAGAAGCAATCTCCTGTTTGAATTACGAGATTGCTTCGGGACACTGAAGAACACAGTACAAAAGAACACCCTCGCAATGACATAAGGGAAAGAATAATGCCGCGAATTTTTCTTGAAAGCGAGAGACTGATCCTCCGCAACACTAAAGTTGGCGATGTTCCGGATTTGGTAAAGATGTGGACTGACCCGGATGTGACGCGATTCATGGGTGGCCCAAAAGATGCAGCCTGGCTCGAAAAGAACTTCACGGACGACGCGAATAATCCCGATCCTTTGCTTTATGACCAATGGCCTGTGATCGAAAAATCGAGCGGCGAAGTCATTGGATATTGCGGGTTGTTGGATAAAGAAGTCGAGGGCAAAGCGGAGATCGAATTGGTGTACACGTTTATTCCGTCCGCGTGGGGAAAAGGTTATGCCGTTGAAATCTCACGGGCGTTGCGTGACCACGCTTTGAATAAACTTGGACTGACGCGTTTGATCGCCCTCATCGAGCCGGAGAACGAAGCGTCCGTGCGCGTGGCGGAACGCGTTGGCTTTCATCTCGACAGAAAGATCATTCGTCCGAGCGGTGCGGAACGGATGTTGTATGTTTTCGAGAAACAGGAATAAGATCCGATGGAACGGTGAAGAAGAATTAAACACGAAGGTCACGCTTCTATACGCTTCGCAGAAGTGCTTCGCGAAGTAACACAAAGGAAAATGCTTTAAACCTTTGTGCAACTTAGTTCCCTAAGCCCTTTGTTCTTTGAGGGTTGTGGTAAAAAATCAACGGAGGTAGAAATGACTGTCAAACATGCTGTGGATGTCGAAGCCAAAGATGTCTTGAATGCCAAAGACACAAAGATTCAAGTTTTGATTTCAGCCAAGGAAGGACCGAACTTTGCCCTGCGGAAATTCTCCATGCAAAAGGGCGGAGGCATGCCGCGCCACACGAATACTCTTGAACATGAACAATATGTTTTGCGCGGGCAAGCGACGATCACCATCGGTGATGAGACTCATCATGTCAAAGCTGGTGATGTGGTTTTCATTCCCGAAGGCGTGATTCATTCGTATTTGAATACAGGCGAAGAACCATTCGAATTTTTGTGTATCATTCCAAACAAGGAAGATAAAGTCGCGGTTGTGGATGAGGCGAGTTGTTGAAAGTCTAAAAAGTCGAACAAGTCAAAAGTCTTACAAGTCATTGAGTGACCTGTAAGACTTTTCAGACTTATTGACTTGTAAGACCGACTCACAACGGCTGTTTTGTTGCCATCCCTGCCTTGCGTGGATACTTCGGCGGTGTGGCCGCGGATTTATCCACCAGAACCAGATAGCGGTCATCAGGTACGCCCGGCAAATTAACGGGGATAATCTGCCGTAATTTTCCCCCCAGCATTTTCATTGCCTTTTCGGCGGACTGCGCCTCGGCGGGTCCGCTTTCACCCTTTTGTGCGAGCATCGTCCCGCCAATTTTCGTCAGCGGCAAAAGATATTCGGCCAGCACTTTCATATCAGCAACGGCGCGCGCCACGGCCCAATCATATTTTTCACGATGATCCGGTTTTTGTCCGATGTCCTCTGCACGAGTTTTGATGACTTCCACGTTATCGAGTCCGATCATGCGGACGATGTGTTCGCAGAACATTGCTTTCTTGCCGACCGACTCCACAAGCGTCAGCTTCATTTGCGGATATAAAATTTTAAGGGGAAGGCCCGGGAAACCCGCGCCCGTTCCAACGTCAATGAGACGATGCGGCGGATTCGCACCCCACGCCAGCACGCAGGAAAACGAATCCAAAAAATGTTTCGTGCGGATCGCTTCCGAATCGCGGATGGCCGTCAAATTGAACTTGCTGTTCCAATCCAAAAGTTCGCGTTCATACGTGACCAGCGCCATCACCTGCCGCCCTGTCAAATGAACGTGAAATAATTCCTGCGCGTGTTGGACAAGTTTTTCCATGCCTGATGAAAAAATTATACTCCCCTCCATTTTGCGGAGGGGAGTACGCTGGGACTAATTTTTGGTTTCCTGAACCTGCGCGACCGCTTTGGCTTTTGGCTTCCAAATCTTGCGAAAGATCCGGCGCTGAGGCAGGAATGCCAGGAAAAACGGGATGGCAATCGTG
>JAJYOO010000310.1 GCA_021796155.1 Chloroflexota bacterium | reverse complement strand
ACGTCGGCGACAATTATTTTGCGGCTGACTTTCCGTTCCCATGCCATGTCTCTTCTCCTTTTACAAAAACGGGCGGCCAATGAATTGACCGCCCAAAGAATATTTTACATTTGTTTCAACACGGAAAGCAACTGGTCGAATGATGTCAGCACCGGGCAATCAGCTTCAGGGAAGACTCCGCGCGGGTCGTAGAGAACCGATTTTAATCCCGCGCGACGTGAACCGACCACATCCGCAAAATAATTGTCGCCGACGTAAATCGTTTCCTGCGGATTCACACCCGCGCGCTGGCAGGCATGGATGAAAATTTCCGGCTCCGGCTTCCAGGCATTGACTTCGCCGCCCGCCATCGAAAAATCAAAATACGGACTCAAGCCAAGCGATTCGATCTCCGCTTGGAACGGCTTCTCCCGATTTGAGATTACACCCATTTTGTATCCGGATGATTTCAGCGCGGGCAAGAGCTGCATGACATCGTCCGGCACGATGCTTGCGGGTTTATATGATTCTTCCATGTATCCATGAACTTGCGGAGCCATTTCTTCGGCTTGTGCCTTGGACGCGCCTAACGCAATTAATTGACGGCGGCTGTATTGAAGCCAGAAATCGCGGTTCTCTTCAGGATAGACTTTCTTATCAGCTTTCAAATCAATTGAGTTGGCCCAATAAAAATTTTCCCAACGAAACGCGCGCAGTCGGTCTTCATGATGAATTGGCAGGCCAAGCCTGGCCGCGCAATCTGCAAAAACCTCCCCGCCTGAGGGGAGGTTATGACGGAGTGTGCCGTCAAGATCGAAGAAGATGGCTTTGACGCCATTTGGTGAAAGCAAACGAACCTCCAAATTTGACGATAGACCGTAGACGATTGACCGTGGTCAACGGTCTACCGTCCATCGTCTGATTTTATCCGCCAATATGCGACATTTCCACTTTAGGCAACGCGGTTGTATTCTCAGACCGAAGTTCCGAATAACGATCCTCGCGTTTATTCCAGACGCGTTCAATCGTCTGTGAAATTTCATCATCGCTCGCACCGCCGCGGAGCAAGGCGCGCAAATCATTTCCTTTTACAGCAAACAGACAAGTATAAAGCGCACCTTCAGCCGAAAGCCGGGCGCGGTTGCAATCGCGGCAGAATGGCTGCGTCACCGATGCGACCACACCGATCTCACCGCTCCCATCTTTGTACCGCCAGCGATTCGCAACCTCGCCTCGATAACTTGGCTCAAGCGGTTCGAGCGGAATTTCGGCATTAATCGTTTTGATAATCTCCGTTGCCGGAACGACATCGTTCATTCGCCAGCCGTTGGTGTGACCGACATCCATGTATTCGATGAAGCGCAGGATATAACCTTTTTTGCGGAAGAAACGCGCCATCGGCAAAATGCTTGATTCATTCACGCCGCGTTTGACAACCATGTTCACCTTGATCGGCAGCAGGCCGGCTTCAGCCGCGGTGTCCATTCCTTCCAAAACTTTTTCAACGGGAAAGTCAACATCGTTCAACGCTTTGAAGATTTCATTATCAAGAGAGTCAAGACTCACAGTTACACGTTTCAATCCGGCATCTTTTAGAAGCCGCGCTTGCTTGGCGAGCAGCGACCCGTTGGTCGTCAGTGTAAGATCAATATTGAGAATTTTCGCAAGCATGGCAACCAAAAGATGCAAGTCGCGGCGCACGAGCGGCTCGCCTCCGGTGAGTCGAATTTTTCGGGCGCCGAGTCCGACAAAAATCCGGGCTAGACGCGTAATCTCCTCGAAGGTCAAGATTTCCGCACGCGGCAAAAATTGATAATCCGGTCCGAAGATTTCCTTCGGCATGCAGTAAACACAGCGAAAATTACACCGGTCGGTGACGGAAATCCGCAAGTCGCGCAAGGGACGGTTGAGCGTATCTGTAAGAGGCATGGTAGTTCACTTCATCAAAGAACCAAAAAGTATGACTGGCTTCCTATTATAACTTTGAACGGCTAGGCGAAACTCATATCCCGCTTATGTCCCATTTGACTGTATAGACCAGCCATGCTATTATCTTATTGTTTCTTTTGTATTTTTGCACCTTATCAATAAAGGAGTTATTATGAGCACCGAATTTTTTCTTCGCATTATTTTCATGATTGTTCTTGCAATCGCAGGCGGATACTGGGGTTATGACCTTTCAAAGCTCAATCCGTCAGAAACCATTCGCTACACACTTGGAATTGGCTTGGTCGGCGCGCTGACCGGATTGATCCTGACTCCGTACTTTACAACGCGCCCGGCGCGTGCCCTGCGTTCGCTTCTTGGACGGGTGGCGGCGGAGACCCTCTTTGCCGGACTCACCGGCCTGGTCATCGGACTCCTGACTGCCGCGCTGTTGGCTTTTCCGCTTTCGCTTCTGCCATCACCATTAGGAAATATTCTTCCATTCGTCGGCGTGATCTTGTTCAGCTACTTTGGTGTGTCGTTGTTCGTGATGCGCCAGGGTGACTTGATGAGCCTGTTCGGCTCGCTAAGCGGACGATCTGAGGGCGGCTCTGGTTCCTCTTGGACGAATCTCAATCGCACCATCTTACTCGATACCAGCGTCATCATTGATGGACGCGTATCCGATATTGCCAAAACCGGTTTTCTTCCCGGCACATTACTCATTCCGCGTTTCGTACTGAATGAACTTCAATACATCGCCGATTCGCCCGATGGTTTACGCCGTCAGCGCGGACGCCGCGGCATGGAAGTGTTGGCCGAGTTGCAGAAGCTTCCCAACATCCTTGTGCGCGTCAGCGATATTGACGTCGAAGGCGTGCGCGAAGTGGACGATAAGCTCATCGTGCTTGGCAAGCAGCTCAAAAGTCCGGTGCTGACCAACGATTACAATCTGAACCGCATCGCCGAATTACAAGGCGTGACCGTTCTCAACATCAATGAGTTGGCGAATGCCGTCAAATCGGTTGTTTTGCCCGGCGAGCTCTTGAAGATCAACATTTTTCAGGAAGGCAAGGAAATGGGCCAGGGCGTTGGTTACATGGACGATGGCACGATGGTCGTTGTCGAGAACGGCAAGGATTACATCGGCGAATATCAGGATGTCCACGTCACGAAGGTGTTGCAAACCGCCGCGGGACGTATGATCTTTGCCCGCGTGGAAGAAGAGAACGGCAAACGCCGAAAAACAAGTCAGGGATGAACGCGCTTAATTAACCACAAAGGACACCAAGAAACACAAAGGGAAAGATTTTTCTTCGTGCGACTTCGTGTCCTTCGTGGTGGGAAAAGAAATCATGTTACGCATCTACAACACCCTCACTCGCAAGAAAGAAGATTTCCAGACCCTCGAACCGAACGTGGTCAAGATGTACGTCTGCGGTGTCACGGTCTACAACGACGCGCACGTTGGTCACGCCATGTCGGCGCTGGTTTTTGACATCGTCCGCCGTTATCTTGAATATCGCGGCTACAAGGTAAAGCACGTCATGAACTTCACTGACGTGGACGACAAGATCATCAACCGCGCCAATCAACTGAAAGAAGACCCGCTCAAACTCGCGCAGCGTTACATTGACGATTATGCTCAAAACCTGAAAGATTTGAACATCCTGCCCGCTACCATCAACCCGCGCGCTACGCAGACGATGAACGAGATCCAGTCCATGGTCAAGGGGTTAATCAAAAAAGGCTACGCGTACGCGGCGTCCAACGGCGACGTTTATTTCCGCGTCACCAAAGATTCGGATTACGGAAAATTATCCGGGCGCAAACTCGATGACATGCAAGCGGGTGCGCGCATCGAGGTCGAGGAAGCCAAAGAACATCCGATGGACTTCGCGTTGTGGAAAGCTGCCAAGCCCGGTGAGCCTGCGTGGGATTCTCCGTGGGGCAAAGGCCGCCCGGGCTGGCACATCGAATGCTCGGCCATGAATCTCAAAGAGCTTGGCGAGCAGATTGACATCCACGGTGGCGGCAACGACTTGATCTTCCCGCATCACGA
>JAJYOO010000309.1 GCA_021796155.1 Chloroflexota bacterium | reverse complement strand
AATGATGACAGAGCCGCCGCGCCTGATCCAAGTTTTAAAACGCTGGTGGCCTTACCTGCTCATCTGGCTGGCGGACGCAGCGTGGCTGGTTTATTACTATAAGTCAGGCGCGTACATTTCTTACGGCATCGCGGCTTCGCAACAATTGCCATCCATCAAAGATGCTTTATTAGCCATCGGCGACGTTTTATGGAAATCTGGTTTTTATACATGGTTTCAAATTCTTGTGCTTTCATTTCATTCCATCACCGCGCCGACAACACTTTTATCTCTTGCTTTGATCGTGATTAGTTTTGTTTTGTTGATATTCTATTTTCTCAAGCTCAAGTTATTCCCCTTATCCGCTTTCCCCTTTTCTGAAAGAATCACTTTCGCCATCCCAGCGATTCTCATTGGCCTGATCGGCATTTTATTGGGACGCGTTCCATCCTTTGCCGCGGGTCTGCCGCTCACGCTTCAATCGAGTTATGACCGTTTCATGATCTCGATGATGCTCAGCGGAAGTTTATTCGTTGTCGGCATCGTTGAGCTCATCATCAAAAGCGAACGCACCAAATTATTTGCTTTTGCATTTCTCATCGCGCTTGGCGTTGGTCAGCAATTTTTCAACGCCAACATCTTCCGCCGCGACTGGCAGCGCCAACAGGACATTTATTGGCAGCTCGCATGGCGCATTCCCGCGCTCCAGCCGAACACAGCCATCCTCACGGACTTCATCCCGATTGATTACGAAACCGATCTTTCCTTCACATCGCCCATCAATTGGATTTACGCACCGGATGTCAAGCCGCCGGACTTGCCATACGCGATGATCTACGTCAACAAACGATTAGGCGGTTCGGCTCTTTCGGACCTCAAGCCGGATACCGCCATCCAATTGCCTTATCGCACCCTGACATTTCACGGCAACACCTCGCAATCCATCGCGATCTATGCTCCTCAGAACGGATGCCTGCGCGTGTTCGACCCGGCATTCAACGATGCGGAAACCTACAGCAAATTTCCAGCAGCATTGACTGCGCTCATTCCATTTTCCAATCCATCACGAATCATTGTTGATGCGAAAGAACCGTCATTGCCAAGTCCGCCATTCAGTTCAGAGCCAACACATGACTGGTGTTATTTTTATGAAAAGGCCGAGTTAGCTCGTCAAACTCGCGATTGGACTCAAGTCGTGCAATTGGCAAAGGAAGCAAAACAACAAGGCCTCTCTTCGCAAGACCCATTTGAATGGCTGCCACTCATCGAAGCTGATGCGCGCACCGGAGATCTAAAATCAGCCAAAGAATTAACACAACAAGCCTGGAATGAGCAGCCGAGAATCCGCGCGGGATTGTGTCAGCTTTGGAAACGGGTACAGGCTGACGGTCCGAACGAGGCGCAAAGTTTTGCGTCAAATCTGCTGAACGCGCTCGGATGTAGTCAATAATTCCTATATATGTAGCTTGACGCGCTAATCGGTATATGCTACCATCTCATTTTGAGTAAATTAAAGAGGAGACAGCTATGAATAAGATAAATAGTGCGAGGCTGATTGTCATTCTTATGCTTGGGGTAACACTTACTTCAGCCTGCGTGCAGTCCTATTCGGCAGCGCCTGCCGCAACACCGACGCAGCTTCCAACCAACTATTTTGTAAATCCTCTGCCCACAGATGCAATGTCCAGCCTTGCAACTTTTGGGGCGCAGACTGTAACTGCTGCGGCGCAAACCGCTCAAGCGAATGGAACCATCTTGCCATCCGAGACACCGGGCGGACCAACCGATACGCCGTCTGCTTTGAGCGGCACTGCCATCACACCAGAGACAGGTATCACGCCATCACCCATCGTTGTCATTTCAGTGACGCCTGGACCATCAACAGTGGTTGTTAATGGGTCAACAACGACACCACAGACGACCGTTGTTGTGCCAACTATTCCCGGCGGAGTACCCGCCTCTTACACTTTGCAGGAAGGCGAATTTCCATATTGCATTGCGCGTCGCTACAACCTTGATCCAAATCAATTGCTTTCCATGAATGGCATTGTGGATGGCAATATGTTCGTGCCCGGTTTTACGCTACAACTGCCTCAAAACAGTTCATGGCCGGCAGGTGTCAATCGTGCTTTGAATCCTCACCCTACCACTTACACGGTAACTGGCAACGGAGACACAACGATTTATGGCGTTGCCTGCCAATTTGGTGATGTATTCCCGCAGCAAATCGCGCAGGCGAATAATTTGTCTTTGGACGCAACACTGACCATTGGACAGCAACTGAGCATTCCGTAAAAGAACCTGATTTCACATCACAGCCCAGGCAAATTGCCTGGGCTTTATTCTCTCTCATCGTAGAAGAGGAAATTTCAAGGAGAAATCATGCCGTTCGAATTATTGAAATCCGAGCCAGTATTTCAAGGACGCGCATTCAAAATCCGACGTGATTATTTGAAGACGCCGGACGGTCGCGAAACAAAATATGAGATTGTAGAACATGGCGGCTCTGTCATCATTATTCCAATTGATGCAGAAGGAAACTTGTTATTTGTTCGACAGTATCGTCACGCGGCAGGCATGGATTTGTTGGAATTGCCCGCGGGCACGCGCGATGGGAATGAGCTGCATGAAGTCTGCGCGGCGCGTGAAATCCGCGAAGAGACCGGAATGGCCGCAGGAAAACTGGAGCGCATCGGCGACTTTTATCTCGCGCCGGGTTATTCAACGGAATTCATGGCCGTATTTCTCGCAACGGATTTGAGTCACAATCCGCTCGAGGCTGATGCAGATGAATTTTTGCAGGTCGAGAAAATTCCAATTAAGAAAGCAATTGAGATGGCAGAAAAAGGTGAAATGCCAGACGCAAAAACATTAGCGGCATTGTTTTTGGCAAGACAAAATTTGGAAAAATATCTGTGATATGAACCCTGCGAAGAGAACCAATTTCGCAAGGTTTTTTATTTCAAGACCAATCATCACAAATTCATCCCATTCTTGTCCGAAATATGACAACCCGCATGGGGAATTAAGTCATAAATAACTAACGTGCCATCACACGGGGAGATACACTTGAAGCTGGAGAGATATTCTCGGGTGCAATGCCCGTTTTCAAAGGAGTCAGTTCATGAAAAGCAACATTATTACGATTGACGGCAACGAAGCTGCGGCTTCTGTTGCACATCGCTTGAATGAAGTCATCGCAATTTATCCGATCACGCCTTCTTCACCGATGGGAGAACACGCGGACGCATGGTCTGCCAAGCATCAAAAGAATCTTTGGGGAACCGTCCCACTTGTGATCGAGATGCAATCCGAAGGCGGCGCGGCAGGCGCAGTGCATGGCGCATTGCAGGCTGGCGCATTGACCACCACATTCACCGCATCGCAGGGACTTCTGCTCATGATCCCAAACATGTACAAGATCGCGGGCGAGTTGACCAGCACAGTCTTTCACGTCGCCGCGCGTTCCATTGCGGCGCAGGCGCTTTCCATCTTTGGCGATCATCAGGATGTGATGGCTGTTCGGCAAACGGGCTTTGCCCTGCTGGCATCCGGCTCCGTTCAGGAAGTCCATGACTTCGCTGCCATCGCGCAGGCCGCCACGCTCAAAGCTCGCGTGCCTTTCGTTCACTTCTTCGACGGCTTCCGCACATCACACGAAGTGGCCAAGATTTTTCAGCTTTCGGATGAAGAACTCCGCTCGCTCGTGGACGATGAGCTAATCCGCGCTCATCGGGCGCGTGCCTTGTCTCCAGAGCATCCGTTCATCCGCGGCACCGCGCAGAATCCGGATGTCTACTTCCAGGCGCGCGAAACGGTCAATCCATTCTACAAAGCGACGCCCGCCATTGTACAGGAAGCAATGGACAAGTTCGCCAAGATCACTGGCCGCCAATATCATCTCTTCGATTATGTTGGTCATCCCGAAGCTGAACGCGTCGTGATCCTGATGGGTTCCGGCGGCGAGACGGCTGAAGCCACAGCCAAATTCCT
>JAJYOO010000308.1 GCA_021796155.1 Chloroflexota bacterium | reverse complement strand
ACCCGGACGGCTGGTGGAACGCCGTCAAAATCGCGGCGAAGCGATTGCTCGCACGGCATTTGGTTCCAGCGCAAGATATTGCCGCGATCTCGACCACCAGCCAATGGTCAACCACGGCAGCGGTGGATAAGGATGGGCGTCCGCTCATGAACGCCATTTCATGGATGGACACACGCGGCGCAAAACACGTCAAGAATATCACCGATGGATTATTCAAGATCGAAGGTTATGGAGTTGACAAACTCATCGCCTGGCTTGGAACAACCGGGGGAATTCCCACACATTCTGGCAAGGACTCAATTGCCCACATTCTCTACATCAAAAATGAACTGCCCGACATTTACAAAAACACATATAAATTTCTTGAGCCGAAAGATTATCTGAATTTGCAGTTGACCGGAAAATTCGCTTCATCTTTTGACGTGTCCCTACTTTTGTGGCTGACCGACAACCGCGACGCGTCCAACATTCACTATGATGAAAAACTTTTGAAGATGTCCGGCATCGACCTCGATAAGCTCCCCGACCTGAAATATTCAACCGATATCCTGGGAGAAATCAAACCTGAGATCGCTTTTGAATTGGGGCTTCAAAAAGATGTGAAAGTCATCGTGGGAACCAGCGATTCGCAATCCGCCGCCATTGGCTCAGGCGCGGTAAAGGACTACGAAGCTCATCTTTATCTTGGAACATCTTCATGGATTTCATGCTTTGTCCCCAAAAAAGGCACGGATCTTACTCACAACATGGCAGCCGTTCCAGCCGCCATTCCGGGACGTTATTACATCGTCAATGAGCAGGATTGCGCGGGGTCTGCTTTGTTGTGCCTGCGCGACAACTTGATCTATCCGCAGGACGAATTAAGAACGGGACAAGCTCCCGAAGATGCATTGTTTCTCTTCGATAAAATCGCTGAGCGAGTCTCGCCGGGCAGCGACCGCGTCATCTTCGCCCCGTGGCTGTACGGCGAACGCACGCCCATCGAAGACTCAACGGTACGCGGCGGCTTTTTCAATGTCTCGCTCAAGACGCGACGCGAGCACCTCGTCCGCGCCGTGCTGGAAGGAGTCGCTTATAACACGCGCTGGTTATTGGAAAGCGTTGAACAATTTAGCCGTCACCACTTCGAAGCATTGAATATGATCGGCGGCGGCGCGCAGGCTGACATCTGGTGCCAGATCATGGCCGATGTTTTGGATCGTCCCATCCGCCAGATGAAGGACCCGATCCGAGCCAACAGTCGCGGAGCAGCCTTTACAGCGGCAGTGGCGCTTGGTGTGATGACGTTTGACGACATCCACAAAAATGTTAAGGTTGCAAACACCTTCCAGCCCAACCCGGCCAACCGCGCGATTTATGATGAGCTGTACAAAGAATTTCTGAATATCTACAAAAATAACAAAGCCATGTATGCGCGCTTGAACCGGCATCATGGCAGTCCGTAAAAGAGGCGAGATGGATGTCAATGAAATTCAAGAACGCTTGAAATGGGTCCCGCCAGGAATCCTGCGCGTGGTCGAACGTTACATGAAACGAATTCCAAGCGTTCGGGCAACGCTCGAAAAAGAATACGATGAAATGCTCGGCGGCATGGAAGGTTCACTCAAGCCGTATCGCAAAGACTTCACCACTTTCTCGAAACTTCCGCAAGCAGGACGCGACCACGAAGAGATCATGTCTGAGATGGAAGCCATCAAAGAACGAGAGGAGTCGCGTTGGCGCGACGGCTTTGTCTCCGGCGCAGTATATAACGGCGACCCTGAATTCGTTGATTACCTGAATCAGATTTACGCGGTCAATTCGCAGATCAATGCACTTCATTCAGATATATGGCCGAGCGCGGCAAAATATGAATCAGAGATCGTGGCGATGACCGCGAACATGCTCGGCGCAGACAAAACGACCGATCAGATTTGCGGCTCGGTCAGTTCAGGAGGCACCGAAAGCATTTTGCTGGCAATGAAAACTTACCGCGACTGGACACGCGACACAAAAGGCATCACCCGCCCCAATATTGTCGCCCCGACGACCGCTCATCCTGCCTTCGACAAAGCCGGAAATTATTTCGGCATCAAAGTCATCCGCGTACCGGTGGGCAAAGATTTCCGCGCAGACCCAGCCGCCACGAAACGCGCCATCGATCGCAACACGATTGCGATGATCGGCACGGCGGGTACATATCCGCATGGAGTCGTTGACCCGATACCCGAACTTTCAGAAATTGCACGCCAACACAAAATCGGTTTTCACACGGATGGTTGTCTCGGTGGATTCATTTTGCCATGGGCCGAAAAACTTGGATACAAAACCACACCCTTTGATTTCCGCCTGCCGGGCGTAACATCCATTTCAGCGGACACACACAAATATGGTTACGCCGCCAAAGGCACGTCGGTAGTTCTATATCGCGGACTCGAACTACGCCGTTATCAATATTTTGCCGCCACCGACTGGCCGGGCGGACTCTACACATCACCGACTTTCGCGGGCAGCCGCTCCGGCGCGGTGATCGCCGTGTGTTGGGCCGCGATGCTGTCCATGGGCGAGGACGGATATCTGTCAGCAGCGAAAAAGATTCTAGAAACCACAGCCCGCATGAGGTCCGGTGTTGAAGCGATTCCCGAATTACATCTGCTTGGCGATTCGGTATTCGTCGCCGCGTTCGCATCGGATAAAGTCAACGTTTATAACGTCATGGATTTCATGGCTAAACGCGGCTGGAGTTTGAATCCATTGCAAAAACCAGTTGGCGTTCACATCGCGGTCACATTGCGGCAAACGCAGGACAGCGTGGCCGAACGCTTCATCGAGGATCTGAAGGCAGCGGTGGCGCACGTCAAGGCCAACCCTCAGGAAATGGGCGACTCGGCGCCGGTGTATGGCACGGCGTCGAACCTGCCGTTGCGCGGCGTGGTGGCCGACATGCTCAAACACTATATTGACTTGCTGTACAAGTTATAAGATGACCAGCGACAACCGCGAGATCGAAGCGAAGTTTTATGTGCGCGACTTGAAGGCAATTGAAACGCGTCTTGTTTCGTTGAAGGCGCACTTGATTGCGACCCACGTTCATGAAATCAATTTGCGCTTCGACACGCCGACCGGGGATTTAAAACGGGATGGACGCGTCTTGCGCCTCCGCTATGACAATGGGATTCACCTGACTTACAAAGAAGACGGCAAGCTGACGGCTGGCGCGCACGACCGCCGCGAAATTGAATTTACCGTCGGCGATTTTGATTCAGCCAAACAATTCATCGAAGCGCTCGGATATGAAGCCATTTTCATGTACGAGAAATATCGCACGACTTATGAACTGGATGGCGTACACATCATGCTGGACGAATTGCCGTACGGAAACTTTGTCGAGATCGAAGGCGAATTGAATAAGCTAGAACCAATTGCAGACAAACTTGGCTTGAATTGGGGTGCCGCCATTCCGATGGGTTATTTTGCCTTGTACGAAAAAGTTCGTGATGGGCGCGGATTGAAGTTCCGCGATTTGAGTTTTGAGAATTTCAAAGACCTGGCAATCAAGCCTGATAATTTAGGTGTACAAATAGCGGACAGAAATCAATAAGGACTTAACCCAAGTTGCTATCCTGACCACTTTTCACCGCAGAGTCGCAGAGAACACAGAGAAAATCTTTTACAAACTCCGCGAACTCGGCGTCTCTGCGGTTCATTCAATACGGTTTTACAGGTTTTTATTCTCAAGGTGGCAACTTGAGTTACTTAATCCACTTGACTCTGCACCTTGGGGACATATAATCAGTAGTTCACGAAAGCGGAAAACAAGGTTAAAGTTGAATGACTTCAGTCGAGCCCCACAATCGTTCAATCGCACGACTGAGCAAGAGCGCCAAGCGGCGCAAGGATAGCCAAAAACGTTTGGGCAATTGTAATGGCAGCTTGAGTGCAGAGGCCAAGCTTTGGCGCAAAGAAATGTACAAATTGAACAAGACCAAAGCG
>JAJYOO010000307.1 GCA_021796155.1 Chloroflexota bacterium | reverse complement strand
TATTCTTGGATTATGTGGCCGCATCCCTTGAACGACCGCAAACGCACTCATCTGGGACTCGGCAAATCCTTGGTGCTAATCCTGGCACTTACGATCCTCGTGCTGTTTCTAAGCCTGATGTACGGCAGTTCGTTTCTTTGGCTTTTCATCGGAGTCAGTGCCATCGCCGGGATCACCCTTTCATTTCGCAATGGTAGCATCACCGTTTTCGCTTTAACCCTTCTTACTTTAGGAGCAGGTATAGGGATTCATGGAAACATTGCTTCCGTTGACTGGCTGGAAATCATCCCGCTGGTCTTGCTCGTGCGCGGACTCGGGTTGGATACGACCGGCTTTATCCGCCTGTCTGATGCGCTGCGCGAACTGCATCATGCCCGCCAGGAGCTTGCACATCAGGCTGTCACTGAAGAGCGCTTGCGCATGGCGCGCGATCTTCACGACCTGCTTGGTCACACGCTTTCTTTGATCACATTGAAAAGCGAATTGGCTGGACGGTTGCTTGAGAAGGATCCGCTCGCGGCAACTCAGGAGATTCGCGAAGTGGAACGCGTGGCGCGTCAGGCGCTGCGTGAAGTACGGGAAGCAGTGACAGGTTATCGTCAGCAAACGTTGCGTGACGAACTGGATGGTGCGCGGCAAATCCTCGATGCAGCAGGCATCTCTTGCACGGTTGAATGCGATGCCCAATCATTTCCAATCAATGTGGATTCCGTTCTCGGTTGGGTCGTTCGCGAGGGAGTGACCAATGTGATTCGACACAGCCACGCTCAACATTGTTTGATCCACATCACTTCTGTGCATGGGCAAATCCGCGTCGAGATCAGCAATGACGGTTCTACGCTCGAAGAAAATTCCAAAGTCCAGATGGGAAGTGGCCTTTCCGGACTGGCAGAACGGGTCGCCGGACAAGGAGGCCGAATCGAGGTCGGAGCCCTATCCGCTTCGAGTGGTTACGATTTCAAATTGATGGTAGAAATCCCAGTGAGATAAGCGCGATGACAACGAAGATACGAATCCTGTTGGCTGAAGATCAGGGCATGGTGCGTGGAGCCTTGAAAGCTTTGCTGCGCCTTGAGCCGGACCTTGATGTGGTGGTTGAAGTATCGGAGGGAAATCAGGTGTTGCCTGCCGCTTTGAAATTCAATCCCGATATAGCCCTTCTGGATATTGAGATGCCGAGCGGGGATGGTATCAGCGCAGCCGAAGCTTTGCATAAGAGCCTGCCATCCTGCCGTGTTGTCATCCTCACCACCTTTGGCCGCAGCGGGTATCTTCGCAAAGCCATGGAAAGCGGTGCGGTTGGATTCCTGCTCAAAGATGCACCAGCAGGCCAACTTGCAATCGCGATACGGCGTGTAATGTCTGGTGAACGAATTGTTGATCCCGACCTCGCATTATCAGCTCTGAGCGATGGAGACAATCCGTTGACTGCCCGCGAGCGCGACGTATTGAGAGCCTCATTAGAAGGTATCAGTATTGCAGACATCGCCGCGCAGTTATATCTATCTGAAGGCACGGTTCGCAATCACCTTTCTACAGCGATTCAAAAGCTCAATGTACACAACCGTATGGAAGCTGCACGTCTCGCACAAGAAAGGGGGTGGCTATAGATAATGCATGGAGAAAATCAAATTGGATTTTCGTTCTTTGAGAGATTTCTCTCTTGGTCCCACGCGTTAACATATCGCCGCCTGTGCCCTATGCTTTACCTAGCACACACGACTCAACCTTGTGGGACGTGAAAGTATCTAGGCCGCCTTATCAGCCGTCCTTTAAACTTGTGTTCAAACGTACGGTTGTACTAGGACACCGCAATTTTCATGCATAAGCATTTTCTTTAACTCATCATAACTTCTCCTTAATTGCTTGTTAACTGACATGATCTATAATAGGGGAAGACCCGCTGAGGAGAATTTCATGCTTAACAAACAGCGCGTATTATTTCTTTGCACAGGAAACTCGGCACGCAGTCAAATGGCCGAGGCGTTTTTACGGAGATATGGTGGGGACAGGTTTGAAGCGCATAGCGCCGGTTTGGAACCGAAAGAACTAAATCCGCTCACCATTAAAGTGATGAATGAAGTTGGCATAGACGTTTCCGGGCAGCGTTCGAAAGGCGTGGGACAATATCTCGGCAAGGTTCTATTTCAGTATCTCATCACGGTCTGTGATGATGCCGACAAGAACTGCCCCACCACCTGGCCTGGGGTGTCCAAGCGTATGCATTGGTCATTTGAGGATCCCGCCGCGTTTGTTGGAACAGATGAAGAGAAACTCGCCAAGTTTCGCCAAATACGTGACCAAATCGAAAGAAGAGTCCAGGACTGGTTAGCGGAAGGGACATCGAGTTCCGAAATAGAATAAATGGCTCGTTGCTATTGATGGATAGTAAGGTATCTCCGGCAGGGGTTCACTGATACGCGATGCCTGCCCGTAGAATGTTCGTGCTCCATGCTCTCGCGTTCTTCACGAGTGATGAATTTTCCACTTGTCATGGTATGGTGCAACTCTCTGCACATCCGAAGCACAGGCTATTTGATGCGCCGCCTTCCGTAATTGCTGCGATTTTTATCTTTTCTTCTGGGTTTTGATTTCGTCATTGAATGAAGGGAACAGCCCGCCGATGAAAGCGGGCTGATTGCTGGGCAGGGAGTTACTTTTGTTCGGCAGCCACTTTCTCGATTTCAACATTGACTTCATCCAAGTGAGCTTCCAAGCGGGCTTTGATCGCCTCCAGCCAAGCCTTGCGTTCTTTCGGCGTTGGCTGCGGCTGATCATCCCAATGACGCGCCCATGGCGGCGTGCCGAAATTGCGTCGGCTTGACCGGCCGCAGCCGCACTCGCAGTCATCTTGATAGAAACGTCCGTACATGGTTCACCTCCGTTTGTGAACTAGATTATTCGATATATCGAATAAACCCGAACAAAAAAATTAAGGCTGGCAGCGCGGACAGTGACAGCCACCTCGACCACGTCGCCCACGATGGCGTCCCCAATGCTGCGGGAATTCCGCTTCGAGCGCTGCACGGTCGCCTACACCGTACAGGGAATCCAGCAAAGATGTCAGGCCGGAAACGCTCAAGCGATAGAATACCGTCATCCCTTCCCGTTCTGCCTGTACCAAGCCGGCCTCACGCAGCACCATCAAGTGCTGTGAAAGGTTCGCCTGAGGCCGGCCCAGCATGTTGGCAATGTGCATGAAATAAGCGCCGTCCCTGCCAAGAATTTCCAGGATTTGCAGGCGGACCGGGTGCGCCAATGCCTGTGCAATCAATGCAGAGCGGTCCGCTACTTCGGGACGGTCAAGAAAGGAAGATGTCATCGTTAAACCTTATTCGATATATCGAATATAACGCAGAGATTATGACTTGTCAAGAACGAATATGCCGCTCTATCCTGAAAATCACGTCGCGCACCTGAGCGTGATGTTTCAAGCCTGAGCAGTTGAGAGATTTGCGCCTTGCCCGCAAGCTTCACACTCGAACTGGATGGTAGTATGTTCGACGCCAAGTCTCGAAAGACGGCTTTTCAATTCCGCCATGATACGATTGCCATCACTTAGAGTCTGATTCATTGTTACGACATGCGCGCTGAGGGCAATGTTTCCCGAACACAGACTCCACACATGCAGGTCATGCACATTCAATACCCCGGCAACACCCGCCATGCTTTGATCGATCTTCTCCATGGAAAGCCCCTCAGGAAAACCTTCCACCAGGATGTGCAGGGAGCTCTTCAGCACGCGCCAGGAACTGACCAGAATCAGAATGCCGATGAAAACGCTCATCAGCGGATCCACCCACTGCCAGCCAGTGAGCCAGATCACGCCTGCGGCAACGATCACTCCAAGTGTTGCAACCACATCGCCGAGGACGTGCAAAAACGCGCTGTGGATGTTTAAGTCCTCGCGCTCGTTTTCATCTTTGCCTTCTTCATGTTCGTGACTGTGTCTGCCAAGGACGAAAGTGATGATCAGATTG
>JAJYOO010000306.1 GCA_021796155.1 Chloroflexota bacterium | reverse complement strand
GGGATTTTCTTCTTGGACGGCATAAATTGAGTATAACGCGCATGAGGAAAATCATGGGTGATGTAGGGAAGAATGTCTAGGCTTTTAGGAAGTTTATTACTATCTGACCACCTTGCGGCGCGTTACCATGCAATTACGCTGAAGGTGACAACCTCACATTGGTTTGATCCTTGGAGCTATCATTAAATCAAGTTTTGGCAAATGAAAACCGCGCTGCGTTCAACGTTTTTGAAAGACCTCGATCAAGAGCAATTGGAAATCCTTGCGCCCATGTTCGAGCCTTTTCAAGCTCCTGCATCAACAATCATTTTCAAACAGGGCGAGCCGACCTCGTATCTTTACTTCCTGATAAACGGGACAGCCGCCATTCGATATAAACCCCATGATGGCTCACCCATCACATTGACGCATCTTCATCCCGGTGATGTCTTCGGATGGTCGGCTGTCGTTGGAAACAACGTTTATACGTCAAGCGCGCTCGCCACCACCGAGATCGAAACGATACGCGTCCACTGCAAAGACCTAAAAAGGTTCTGCCAAACGAATCCCGAATTGGGCTACATCGTTCTGGAAAAATTGGCGGAAAATGTTTATCCGCGATGGAAGAATTCAAGGGAACAAATCCGAAACATCTTCGGAGAGATTCTCAGCCAGCCTAATATCAAATGAACAGCCGCCGTTTTTCAACGGCGGCTGTTTTTTATCAAGACACCAGCACTTCAACTTCTTCGCGCAAATTGAAAAATAAGAATCAGCCCCGCCAGGATCAACGCCGCAGGCCAGACGTAATTCAAGTAGCCGCCAAACGGTGTGTATCCAAGCACGGCTCCCATCAAAAGCAAAATGAGGCCGGGGATATACGCCCATTGTGCGGGAACCAAAACGGCAACCAGAAGAAACGTCAACCCAAGACCAAGAAAGAAAATCCCGCCGGTTTCGCGCGCACCAAATACATCGGATAAAACGGATATAACAGCCAATGTGACCAGCACACCGCCCGGAATCAGACTCCACCAACGTTCGCGTCGGCCTGTCAGATACACAACAAAGAATCCCACGCCGAGAAGGCCGAGGAAAAAGAGTCCGCCCCAACGTCCGGGAAGGAGCGAAGATACGCCGATGCCAGCCAGCGCGGAACCGGGAATGACTGCCCACCATTCCGCGTTCGGCGACAATCCAAAGCGATAAAGGAAGTAACCTCCGCCTGCCAGAAAAACCAATCCCCAAAAGATGCTGGCCGCGCCTCGGAATAAACCAAAGCGTTCCAGAAGCATCAGCGCGCCCAACAGAACCAACGCCGCGCCAAGCAAAATGCGAAAATCAAGGCGTTTCATTTTTTCTCCTAACTGACCTGAATGGAAGTCGCGCCGCCTTCGATAGTCACTTCAGCATGATACTGGGCCAAGTCATAGTCTGCTGATTGATAGAATCCATCGCGGCGAGGAAAACGGCTTTCGTCAATATTCAGTGAACCAAAACTTTTTGCCCGAAGGCGCATGGCGACTCCCTGCGGCACACGCAATTCAATGTGAGCGGCGCCAGCTTCCACATCAACAACCGCATTTTCGACGCGCGCCGGCAGAGTTAGATTAACGCGGCTCGCTCCGCCTTCGAACGAAAAATAGTTCACGCGCAGGTCGGTCAGGTCAATGTCAAGGCGGCTGGCTCCGGCTTCGATCTTGAGAGAAATCGGAACGTCCGGCGCGAGGCGAAATTGCCAGGTTCCGCCTTCCGGTCCGAGGAAGGGAATAAAGCTCGGCCCCGCGTCGATCCGGACTTCAAGCTTGTCGCCGTTTAATCGAGCGGAATGATTCATCCCGGTGCCAACGATGCCCGTCAAGAAGTCGCCTGCATTGGCTCCCGCGCACAGGTCAATGTGTCCCGCACCGTGATCAATCGTCAGGCTGGCTTCTTTCGCGCCTTGCAGTGGTACGGAAAATTTCTGCGCGTTAGCGTAATTGGTGCGGAACATAAAGCCGCCCAGCAAAATCCAAACACCGACGGCGATAATGAAGATCGGCCAAAACCAACCGAACACATCGCCAACAAGAATTCCGGCGGCTTTTAGATAGAACAGCACGCCAAGCAAAACGAGCAGACCGCCCCAGAAAATTTCCCCGCGACGCATGTTAGCCTCCATTCGAAGATTTGCGCCAGCCGACCAGCCCGCGGCCAACGATGTAAAGACCAAGGAAGATCAACAAAGCCGCCGGGCCATAATTCCCAAGAATATTGAGCCGGTTGAAGATCGCGGCAAAGACCAGGAACAGCACCGCGCTGATCACCAGTAGGTTGATACCGCGCGCCAAACTGTGACGCGTGTCATCGCCGAATAAACCGGCCAGGATATTTCCAACGCCGACAAAGCCGGGAACCAGCGTCCACAAGAATGACCAGGATTGGTAATCGTTGTAGCGATATTGGTAATACAGAATCCCTCCGACGCCTGCCACGATGCAAGCCGGGATAGCCATGCGCGGTTCGCCGGTTGCCAGGCCAATGATGAGGATAATAACCCCCGCGCCAATGACATAGAATGGCCACGTAAGCTCAAGATTCGCCCAGAATTTCAACGATGGCACCTGCTGCGCGGCGACAAACCACACGCCCGCAAGGATTAGCAGGATACCGAGTATAAGCTGCGCTCGATTGCCTTTGCTCATAACGCTCTCCTTCCATGAAGTTCAAAATCAGTGTACAACAAAAGATGGCATTGTCCAAACCTGAATTGATCTACGCAGAGAGCGCGTTTCAAGTTGCGCCATTTTCATCTGCACAATTCTGCCAGCGCCAGCCACTCCCCTTTTTGTTTTGGGTGTTCGGCAATTTTCAACCTTCCGCTTTCCACTAATTTTGTGATGGTGCGCGAACACAATTCACTGCCCCAGCCAAACAGTTTATTGACATCGCGCACCTGCGCCGTGCCAACCGATTCGAAATACAGGTCGAGTAATTTTTGCCGCGCCTGCGACTCGCTGATGACGCGCGCCCTTTCAGGCAGCTCAGGATAATGCCGCGCGGTGATCTGATAGATGAACGCGTATTTCCACGCCCCCGCTTCAGCGACGCCGACAGGCAGAATCTTGAAATCCTTTTGCAAATCTTCGAGGGCGCGGTTCCACTCGGATTCTTTGGCGCTGGTCATTCGCGCGGCTTTGCGAAGCGAAATCGAATCCAATTGACCTTCTTTCAATAACGCTTCATAAATATTTTTTGCGGCTTGTGTGAGACGTCCCTCTTCATATTGAATCAAATAATCTTCCTCAGGCGAACCATAGTTTTCCGACAACGCGTAAAAATACGGAGCGACATCCAGCGAAATCATCGTCGCTTTGCGGCGCAGGACTTTGGCGTAATACCAGATGCGTTTGGGAAGCGCATTGTCTTTCCAGCCCCACGGGACGTGCCCCGGATCATCATGCCCATCGGCAACAGGCCGGTCACCGGCAACGGCTTTCCACAGGCTTGGGAGGTCAATTCCGTTGATCGGCCAGAAGTACACGAAGCCGCGCTCGTTGACGAATTTCAAGGCCTGGGATGGAGTCGAAATCGGTTTAACGGGATGCAGGCGAAAAGTCCGGGCGCGATGCGCTGCGAGTCGTTTGAGGTCAATGAGGGGCATAAAATCATCCATAAAATGACGGTCGCTTTTGAAGCAATCGTCACCTCGCAAGCGATTGTATTCCAGTCGCCCTATATCCGCAAACAAACGTATAATTTTTGAGAAGAGACATCCCCGTCGAAGTTCAATGCCCACCCGTTTGAGCAAAAACGAAGTCAATCAGGCAATGTCTCAACCGTAAGAACGAGTTTACCCAGACCATCATATCAACGGTAAAAGCAAGGAGCTGATTTATGCCCCGCGATGTGCCATTAGGAAATGGCAGCTTATTGGTAGCTTTCGATCATCAATATCAGATTCGGGATTTATACTGGCCGCACGTGGGACAGGAAAATCACGCGATGGGACATCCCTTCCGCGT
>JAJYOO010000019.1 GCA_021796155.1 Chloroflexota bacterium | reverse complement strand
AAAAGCAGATCCGTCAAGCTTCGAATCTTTTTCCAGTTAGGTTCTATTACTTGCTCACCTTGCGGAGTGATTCTAGGGTAAACCATGGCGCGTGTGATCGTATGACCTTCTAATCCGTTTATGCATGATATCAACATCAAAAATGTTAACCATGGCCATTTCCAAATAGAGATATTCGTCTCAACCACTTTCTTCAACGTATTCAAGGTTCGTGGAAGTTTGATCCACGTCTTGAATGTAAAGACCCGTTCAAGCATTGCATTGATTAGAAGCTGCGCCTGACCCATGCGCGCAAAATCGTCTGTTTCATCCCGGTCTCTAACAAACGCTAAAGCAGCTCTGCCATCTAAATGCGTGAACCTTATAGGATAACGCCCTAATGGTTGTGAGAATGCAACATCAACCCCGCCTAAAGAGTCAACAAGGTCAATGAGACCTTGCATTTTGATCAATACATAGTGGTGAACTGGAATTTGAAAACTCTTGCTCACTGCAGCCGTTACCGCATAGGGGCCCCTACCATTTTCTTTAGTTTCTGCAATCGTGTACAGAACACAAATACGATTTTCCTCTTGACCTGCTATTGATATCCATAAGTCCCGAGGTATCGACATCATTATAGGTTTACGCCGAGGTGAAGTTATAGAAACCAAAATGATTGTATCGGTATAGCCAGGTTTACTTCGACCAAAGCCTTCATCCACACCCAAGATCAAGAATCTCATTCTACTGCCAATTTCTTCACTGGGCTTTTCAGAAATACGTCCCGATTTTGACAAAAGCGTTATTTGCTAAAGCACTTTCCCTTTGTGAAGGTAATGTCCTTACTTTAGCACAAAATTTTCGGTTTGGGGAATTTATTGACCTCACACGCTTCGCGGCCTTCCCTACGGGATGCTTCGCGATCTCCTAGCTCCCTTCGGGAGTGCTACGCAAGGAGAGGGGAAACTCAAAGCCGTAACATCCCGAAAACTTCATCGTTAGACTCAATGCACCCGTACTCATACGGGCTGTCGTCTTTTCTCATCAGAGAAAGGAGCATATGATGAATCAACTCGGTAACACCAATAGAATGCAAACGGCAACATCCAATCGTCCGACGCTGCCGCCGAAGGCACAAACATCCTGGTCAGAACTGTTCACGTTCAACCAGGAGTCCATGCGGCGGCTCACGGGATTGATCCAGTTGAGCTTTGGGATTTTGAACGGTCTGATCTTGCTGAGGTTTCTGTTGAAGTTGATGGCCGCCAATCCCGGCAACGTCTTTGCCAGTTTCATTTACAGCATCACCGCCCCATTCCTGTGGGTGTTCGTCGGCCTGACGCGGACGCCTTCCTTCGAGGGCATCGTGATCGAGTTCTATGACCTGATTGCCGTTGGAGTCTACGCGATGGTAGGCTGGATCATTGTCCGCTTGTTGTGGCTGATGTTCGGACGGTTAAGATAAGTTCACCTCACCCCAACCCCTCTTCTCGCTTCGCGAGGAGAGGGGTTTTGTTTTTCACATCGAACAAATAAAAGGGAGTGCTCAACATCGGAAACACAATGTCATTCTGAACGACCAAAGGGAGCGAAGAATCCCTCCGCTTTGCGGCGGAGACCCTTCGCTACGCTCAGGGTGACATTTGGTTTATGTTTTTGAATTTAGCCACTCCCAATAAAACGGACTTTCATCAAAGCGATTTGATGTACAATGATTCAGGAGGGTATGATGAATGCTGAAAAAATTCGCTGGCAGCCGATTGTTGCTAAATATGCCCATCCTGATTTGCGTCAAAGTCTCTGGCAGGTTCTCAATAGCGTAGTTCCGTTCCTTGTTTTCTTCTACCTTGCGCTGTGGGTTTTCCATATCTCGTTCTGGCTGGCCTTGCCACTCTGCATCATCACCGCGGGTTTTATGATCCGCACGTTTATCATCTTCCACGACTGCGGACATGGATCGTTCTTCAAATCACAGCGGGCGAATGACTTCCTGGGTTTCATCACCGGAGTTCTGACCTTCACGCCATATTACAGTTGGAAACATGACCACGCCATCCATCACGCAACGTCTGGCGACCTTGACCGGCGCGGCGTGGGCGACGTGTATACCATGACCGTGCAAGAATACCTCGACGCACCGTGGTGGAAGAAAGTTGGCTACCGCGTGATGCGCAATCCCATCGCGATGTTTGTTTTCGGTTCGGTCATCATGTTTGCTTTTGTTCAACGCGTCCCGCGAAAGAATGGCAGGCGCGAGCAAGCCAGCGTCTGGTGGACGAACCTAGCTTTAGCCGTGATCATCACCGCACTATGTTTTGCCTTTGGCTGGCAGGATTATTTCGTTGTCCAATTGTTGGTAATGATGTTTGGAGCATCCGCTGGCATTTGGTTGTTCTATGTCCAACATAATTTCATCGGCGTGTATTGGGAACGTCACGGACAGTGGGATTATTTCAAAGCAAGTATGCAAGGCAGTTCCTTCTACAAATTACCGCCTATCCTGCAATGGATTACGGGCAACATCGGTTTTCACCACATCCATCACTTGGGCGCCAAAATCCCAAACTACAATTTGTCGAAAGCCTATCAAGAGAATCCGATCCTGCACATCAAGCCCCTGACGTTGCGCTCCAGCCTGAAATCGCTGAGCCTGCGACTCTACGATGAAGCAACCCGTCAACTTGTGGGCTGGGACGGATTGAAAAGATATCAAGTCCGGGCCGCATAAGAAATACAACTTATTGCTTTCAGTCGCAATGCGGGAGGGTTTCCATGTTCGTCATCATTCTGATCGTAATCGGGTGGATCATCTTTGTCAGCGGCGTCATCACAGCAGGCATCTGGTTGAGACGGCATCGGAGCAAAGAGAACGCTGAGTCAAGCTGTAAGATTGTCCACTTTTTATATTTCGCCTGCATGATCTTTCCGGGAGTCATCGCACTTTTCTATCCGGGCCTCACCCACTTCGATGAGCTGTTCGGAATCCCATCACTGCCATTGAAACCGATCATGCTGGTGATCGGAATTATTCTGGTTTTACCGGGGCTTGCTCTCGGGATCATTACCAATAAAGATTTGTTGGAGTTTGGGCATGGCGCGGCCGCATTCCGCCTGACTCAACATATCGTCGAATTGGATATTTACAAGTACACACGCAATCCGATGTCGCTGGGATATTACCTGATCTGCATCGGGGCCGGACTGATTGCGGGCTCCACCTCCGTGACCTTGGGCGCGGCATTGGGCATTATCCCCGCGCACATCCTGTTCCTGAAGTTCTTCGAGGAACTTGAATTGGAACTCCGCTTTGGGCCCTCTTATCTCGAATACAAACGCCGCGTTCCTTTTCTGATTCCATGATCGCGTCCACACTATCGCTTTTGGGTAGTGGCCGCGAAGTGTTTACTCCCTTTTTCCTATTGAAATCGGGCTGACTTAGCTTTATGATGGCCTGCAAACAGTGCACGAAACGATAGACTTCTTGCAAGAGTCAGCGAATAACATGCTAACGGCTGCTCGTCGCCGGGGACGGCAACGAGAGCACCAGGGAGATGCCATGAAAAACAATTTGAAAATCATTCTGCTTTCTATTGTGTTGATGCTTTCGCTTTCATGCAGTTTATTCACATCCAACGTCACCAGCACGCCGACTGAGTCACCCATCATCGTGACGGACACGCCGGTTTCGTCCGCGCCCGCATCACCGTCCGGGTTGAACGCAAGCGGACCTTATGTCCTCTTCGCGGGTCAGGGCGGATTATGGATATCGAATCCCGATGGCAGTTTTTTAACTCAAGTTTCCAGCCTCGACTTTAATGCGAGTGACTTACGTCAAGCCATTTCGCCAAAAGGAGATCAAGCCGCGCTCGTTGTCAACAACGATCAAGCGCTTGATCTGGTTCTGGTTTCCATTCCATCCGGTGAAACAAAAACCATCACACACCTGCTCGACGCCCCACAGAGCGAATCAGATATAAGTCCAACCAGCGCTCATTCATTTGCCTACTATGCCATCGCACAATACAACAGCGTCGCATGGAATCCGGATGGAAGCCAGCTTGCCTTCATGGGCGCCATCAACGGCCCGACATCGGATTTGTATCTCTACGATATTTCGACTGGAAAGATCACACAATTGACCGACGGCCCATCGCAAGCGATACTGCCTTCATGGTCGCCGGATGGACAATATATTTTGCATTACGGCGTAAGTTGGGTTCCGCCGTTTGGCGGCGCGATCATCGGATATACCCAAATGGACGGTGTGTGGGCTGTCCATGCTGCGGATGGAAAAGTTCTCAATGAACCGAAGCCGAAAGGTCTCCACGATAATTTCGTCGGCTGGCAGGACAATACGCACTATCTCACTTATGACAGCGACGATCAATGCTTTTCCCAGAATCTTCACACGGTGGATGTTACCACTGGAAAAACGACTCCGGTCATGGACCTAAGTTTTTATTACGGCATCGCACAATCGCCGGAGAATCATGCGCTTCTCTTCGCGGGCGCGGCGGGATGCTCCAACTCGCCCGGCGAAGGAACTTTTTTGCTTTTACGCGGGCAAACTTCGCCAGTCAAACTGCTCGATAAAAAAACGTATGAGGTCAGCTGGCTGCCGGAAAGCAATGTCTTTGACGCATATCCCGAAGCGCTCTTTTCGTCTGACGGCAAGACGCGTTACGGTCCGCCCGTGTACGACGCGTCTTACCATCCGGCCATATCGAAGCAAGGTTATCAAGCCTGGGAGGTCATCCAGAATCAAAAGGGGCGTGTTGAAGTGAAAACCTCCAATACGGATTGGGCGACGGTCATGAACACCTCGGTGAATCAACTGATCTGGGACCCGGTCAACGGGAACACCTTGTTCATTGCTTCGCATGATGGATCGCTATCCGCGGCATCCTACCCAGATTTCACGCCGCGCCTGCTCGGAAAAACCGGAAGCATCAATCAGGCCATCTGGCTGCCTTGAGAATTTCCACATCCATCTTACGGCAAATTATCTCTCTGGCCGAAACAAATACAGTCCAGGAAAATCAAATTCAAGAGGAGACAATATGACAATCACTGAACAGGAATATGCCAGGTTGCGGGAGATGGTCATCCGCCTGCAAGGCGAGGTTGATTTTCTTTACAAGCATCTTGGCATCACATTTGTTCCCGAGTCCGCGCCGCAGGATGATCCGCGAATCGTCGAACAGCTCAAAAAAGGAAATATGCTTCAGGCCATCGCGATCTACCGGCAAATCCATAATGTTGGAATTGATCAAGCCAGGGAAGGTATATTTGAAATCAAAGGACGGCTCGGCTTGTAAGAGACATGGCCGGTAAGACCTTCAATGAGCGGCGCATCCTTGATATAGAAATATCACCGGATCGTCATTGCCTGGTCAACGCCGAATAAAAATCGTTGTTGCAGCAATCGCTTCTATTTTTAGATATTTCTTATACATAAGCCATATCAGATTTGTGTCCTCAGCGTTAATCAAAGTAGAAATCAATGATGTCACTTGACGTTGGACGCATCCACTTTCTGGAATTACTTTTGGATAAAGCCATGGACAAAAGACGGCTTTACGACGCGCTTGAATCTTGTTTAGAGGCCCTTGAACATGGGATGGATATGGATGCCGCGCTGGCAAAATATCCGCGACTGGCAAAAAAACTCCGGCCCCTGCTCAAAACCTCGCTTCGCGCGCGGACTTTGGCCGTAGCCTCCGTTCCCGAATTAGCTTCATCCCACGGACGGATGAAACTTGCCCAGCGCCTGGCCGAGATGGAACATCGCCGCTTATCCTGGCGGACAGCGACGCCGCTCCCGACGATTGTCCCATCCGTCAAACACACGTGGAACAGCATCTGCCTGCCGCTGTTCATTAACAAGCACATGCGCCAGCAGTCGTCCGGCAATCCTGTCAAAAAAATTTTTGTGCATCACAAGAAAAAAGACAAGACTCCCGAAAAGAACGATCACATGCCGACGCATCAACCTTAACCGCCGATAAAAAGCTGCAGCAACGCTGCGGCTTTTTTGTTACATACCGTTGTGAGACTCGCTCGAATTTCTTCAACTTGAATTCATCCCTCGCGCGGTGCTATACTGAATTTGAAATTATTGATCCCGCTCGATTCAGAATAGCGAGGCTCAAATGGGAGAGACCAAGAAAACGGTGGGGATTGAAGTAACCAAGGCAAGCCTGGGATGCTTAGGCACGGTTTTGGCAGCAATCATCGGGGGAATCTTCCTGCTCATCAGCGCTGAACGCACTGCAAAAAATCCAACGCCATCATCCGACGCAACATCCAGTTTAGTGGTTTCAACTGCCGGTTTATCCGCGTCCACAACGGTTTTACCGAATGGAACAATCAGCCCGCCAGCGACACAGGCATCTTTCTGCAACGGCGAACAGACATGGATAAAGAGAACCTACTTGCCGGAAGAAGAAATCAGAGAATGCTGGGACAAAGAAAACTACCTGACTGGATTGGCTTACGCAGACGATGAATGGTTCGCGATATTAACCAATCAAGTTGGGTTTACCAACCAGGCCTACTTCACCGATGCAGCTCTTCCAAAAGATAAAATCAGAAAATATTGGGACGAGGATTTTGATATTACCCACATTTATTATGGTGACGGCCAATGGGTCGTGGTGATGAGCAAAGGAACCGGCTTCATCAACCAAACCTATTTTACAAACGCAGATTTTCCAGAAAGCGATATTCAGGAAAAATGGGATCAAGGATATTTCATTAATGCGGTTGCATACGGAGATGACACGTGGGTCATCGTCATGTCACAGGGAACAAACCTCAGTCAACAGGTTTATTTGATGGACACCGTATTACCGGAAGACAAAATCAAAGAATACTGGGAGCGAGGTTCCGACATTACCGGCATCGCATACGGCGCGTCCAAGTGGGTTGTCATCATGTCTGAGGGAATGAATTATGCCAACCAATCGTATCTGAAGCAATCCGATTATCCTGAGGAAGACATCAAATCGTATTGGGACAAAGATTTCAACATCACGTCCATCGCTTATGGAAACAACTCATGGGTCGTGGCAATGTCGAAATGAGAGGGATGATGTCACGCCGATTCCTTATCACTCTGTTCGCATTATGCTTTTTGATTTCCTGCACGCCAGGAAATATACCCGCGTCCGAAACGCCGACTTCAACCGCGGTAAGCACAAATACGCCTGCGCCAACACCGACGGCTACCTCCTACCCGCCCGGAACCGTTGCGTTCTATCGCCTGCAAATCAAATTTGAGACAACGTCAGATTGGTCCACGCTGGAATTGCTTATACCGGAAAATGTCTTGGCGGTGCGAACCATGGACGTCAGCGGAAGGCTGGCCAGCTATCAGGCGGGCATCCAGCAGCTTGCGCTGAATCAGTCCCTGGCGGCGTCCGAGTCGGGAAAACAAATCGGCATCACCGTGGATTATGCTGTCGCATCCGACGCTCTTAATCAGCCTATGAAATTCCGTCTGCAAAAAGGAGACATCGGCGGCAGCACGGTGAATATTTTCAACGTCACGAGTGGAACGGCAGAACTCGTTCAATCGCTCGATCATCAAGGCGTGGTGAACAACAGCGCGGGTCTGAATCCAAAAGAGTTCAGCGTGGACTTGACCGCGCTCAAAGATTCATCGCCGTTGCTTTCCAAAGCCGGGACAACCAATCAACAAAGAATGCTTCTGGCGTTTTATTACACTTGGTATTCGATAAAAGATTGGACAACCGACATGCTGCGCGACCAGCCACTTGTCCGTTATTCGTCGAACAGCCCGCAAGCCATAACGCGTCAGATTGAAGAAGCACAATCCGCAGGCATTGATGGATTTATTGCATCTTGGTGGGGGCCGGGCGGCAATACAGATGAAAATTTGAGAACGCTGCTTGCCATCGCTCAACAAAAAAATTTCAAGGTCAGCATTTATTTTGAAACCCTTGCTGGACAAAACGGAAGCCCGCTCGATGCTTCGACGATTCAAGACTGGCTCGTTTACGCCATCAAAAATTATGGAAATGATCCTGCGTTCATCAAAGTGGACGGCAAGCCGTTGATCGTCATTTGGGCATCCGCAACCGTGCCGCTGGATACGTGGAAA
Organism: Chloroflexota bacterium; assembly: GCA_021796155.1. The sequence continues at coordinate 8,261 of JAJYOO010000019.1, read as the reverse complement.
AATATTTTCGCTTCTTTACATGGCCAAGGACAAGATGCGGTTTACCTCGCAATGGGATACGACTTGAACAATCTCGAGGTCTTCGACGGCTTGCACGATTATGGAATCTTCACGTATAAAGATCTGACGCAAACATACCTGTCAACCTCCAACGCCGTGCGGAATTATTCATTGCTGGCCGATCAGCCCACGCAAAAGATTTGGGCTGCGACAGTCCAACCCGGTTACGATGAACGCAACATTCCGGGACGCCAGGGCTTGGTGCAGGATCGTCAGAACGGCGACTTTTATCGCTCCACGTGGGACGCGGCCCTGCACAGCAATCCCGATTGGATTTTCATCACAACCTGGAATGAATGGTGGGAACACACATACATCGAACCGAGCGAGTTATATGGCGATCAATATTTGCAGATCACGCGCGAGTATGCAGATAAGTGGAGAGGCCAATAGTAACGGCTGTACGAACTTGAAGAAATTCCGGTACAAAAATTTTTTTAAAGATTTATCCGTGTAAATCTGTGTAATCCGTGGCAATGCCCTGCGCCCTTTCAGGGTCCGTGTACAAAAAGGAACACCAAAGATCAACTTAAGAAGCACAGCTTTGAACGAGGGGAATCTTTCCCTGCTATAATCTCGCCGGTCACAAAACATGAATACGAAAACAACAAAGCCCATCCAACCGCTGATGCTCACAGCGGCCTATTATTCTTCTTTCATCGTGTTGGGACTTGCCACCGCTGCGGAAGGTCCCAGCCTGCCGACGCTGGCAAAACACACATCCGGTTCGCTTGACGAAATCAGCTTGATCTTCGTGCTCGGCGCGTTTGGATATTTGCTCGGTTCATTCCTTGGCGGATATGCTTATGACAAATTTCCAGGTCATCGCTTGATGGCATTTGCCCTGATCGTGATGGCAATCGCCGCAGTTGCATTTCCGTTGGCATCTACATTATGGCTTCTTCTACTCGCAGCTTTTGCGATTGGAATCGGAAAAGGCACGTTGGACGTCGGCTGCAACACGCTTTTGCAATGGGTGCATGGAGCAAAAGTTGGCCCATTCATGAACGGACTGCATTTTTGTTTCGGACTTGGCTCCTTCCTTTCGCCGATCCTGCTGGCACAGATCATTTCCATCACACATGAAATTTACTGGGTGTTTTGGACAATTGCATTGCTCACGATTCCACTGGCGATCTGGTTTTGGTTCTTGCCGGAACCGCCCGCGCATCTGCGGACAAAAAATCAAAACCACTCGCCCATCCCGTTCGTCCCGGTTTTGTTAATCGTGCTGGCATTCTTCCTGTACGTCGGCCTCGAAACGGGATTTTCAAATTGGATTTATACCTACGCAATCACGTTGAATCTTGCAACAGTGGTGACCGCCGCGTATTTGACTTCCGCATTTTGGGGATCATTCACCGCCGGACGGCTGCTCGGCGTCTGGATCGCGACCCGCTTCCGGTCCCGCACGATTCTTTTCATGGATCTGGCAGGCTGCGCCGTTGCAATGAGCTTGATCATCCTCGGACGCGCATCCGCTCCGCTGTTATGGATCGGCAGCGCAATCCTCGGACTCTCGATGGCGTCCATCTTCCCAACGATCCTGATGCTTGCCGGAGAAAGCATGCGCGTCACCGGGACGATCACAGGCTGGTTCCTCGTCGGCGCGGGAATCGGCGGCATGTTATTTCCATGGATGATTGGTCAGGCGTTTACCGCGTCCGGTCCACATTCGATGATGCCCATTCTCGTGGGCGACATCGCTTTTGAATTGCTGGTTTTGCTCATTTTTATTTTTGGCAGACGAGTTACAATACCGTCCTATTGAGGAGATGACCATGATAGAGAATCAAACTCAGCCGGCTCCACCATCGAACACATCCAATCGAAAGTGGATCATCCTCGCCATCGGCGGCGGATGTGCGCTCATCGCTTGCGTTGTCGTTGCCGCTGCAATCACTTTTGCCTTGCTTGCGCCCGTCACCGGAAACACATTCAGCATTATCAACATAATCACTACGCCTACTTCGCAAGCATCGAACCCGTCAAACACTCCGCAGGTTTCAATTCCCTCGAACGTGGTCATTCCACAACCGCGGCAGCATCCGCAAGCGGACGGCAACAAAATGGGCGACCCGAACGCGCCGGTCAAGATCATCGAGTACGCAGATTTTCAGTGCCCGTATTGCATGCATTATTGGGAACAGACTGAGCCGCAAATTATCCAAACATATATCGCCACCGGAAAAGTTTATTATGAATATCGTTCGGTCGGCGATTTCATCGGTCCCGATTCAGCAACAGCGGCAGAAGCGGCTTATTGCGCTGGTGACCAAAATAGATTCTGGGAATATCATGATGTGCTTTTTGCCAATTGGACAGGTGAAAACGTCGGCGATTTTTCCACTGAAAAATTGAAACAGTACGCCGCGGCGATTGGTTTGAACCAGGTTCAATTTGAAACCTGCCTCAACAACGGCAATTATGCGGATCGAGTCAATCAGGATGTTGCAGATGCAAAAGCGGACGGCGTCCGCGCTACGCCTTCGTTTTTGATCAATGGACAACTGCTCGAAGGCGCTCAACCTTTCTCCGCTTTTCAACAAATGATTGATGCCGCTTTGCAAACGCATTGACATGACTAAATGAAGCTTAGATGGATTTTCTCCGCGCTCGATCTCATTGCGCTGTTGACGTTTTCCTCGTGTGCGCCGGTTGCTACTTCGCTTCCAACCTCGACGTTTAGTCCGGTTCCCATTTCACCGACATTTACTCCAACTCTGACAGCCTCGCGAAGCACCCCTTCGGGGCTCCCGCCAACTTCCACGCCCGGACTTCCGAGTGATACGCCGACGCCAACAAACACCGCGACGCCTGCCGTCACGCCAACGTATGCCATCCTGCGCGGAACGGTGCTTGAATTATCAAGTTGCCGCTATGGTCCCGGTGCGCCTTATTTATATTTCACCGGTTTGCTTCCCGGAAGCAATCTCGAGGTCATTGGACGACGCGAAGACTCGCAATGGATTTATGTCGAAGCCATCGGCGGACATTCCCCGTGCTGGGTCAAGGCCTCGCTGATGAGCGTCAAAGGCGATATCAACAGCGTGGAAGTTTATTATCCCGATAAAGCGCCATTGCCGAAATCGCCTTATTATCCGCCGACGGCAGTGACGAAAGTGACCCGCAGCGGGAATCAAATGACGGTCATGTGGCTCGATATTCCATTGCGCGCTGGTGATGAAGAAGATGCGAACATGCAGCACTACATCATCGAAGTGTGGCATTGCGTGAGCGGACAAATCGTTTTCGATCCATTGGCAACCAACGACACATCCATCACATTTACCGATGATGCGGGTTGTTCTCAACCTTCGCACGGGCGAATCTTCGTTCAGGAAAAGCATGGCTTCGCCGGGCCAGCCGAAATTCCGTGGCCGCCTTATACGACCAGCATCACAACAACTCCATCAAGCCCATGAGAGATTATTTCTGAAAGACACTTTTTGGTACGCGGATTTTTAAAAAAATTTTCCATGAAATCCGCGTAATCCGTGTTATCCGTGTACGGAAAAAGGGCAGGGATAATTTTGAAATCCACTCTCAGGGCTTTTGCAATCTCGACAACTATGGCCGTCAATTGTCTATTGGCTACTTGAACTTCCGTTATAATGGACGACAAGTTGAGGTGGAAATCCCATGCAAATCAAAAATGAAATCGCAGTTGAAGTCGAACATCTCCGCAAAATCTTTTATTCCATCCAAGGTTTTTGGAGACAGAAGCGTCGTCCCGTCACCGCTGTGGAAGATATTTCCTTTTCGATTCGCCGAGGCGAGTTATTCGGCATGGTCGGCCCAAACGGCGCGGGAAAAACAACAACCGTCAAGATGCTTTCGACATTGCTCCTCCCCACCAGCGGCACCGCCAGGATTTTCGGGCTGGACATTCTCAAAGATACGAATCAAATCCGACCGAAAATCGGTTTCACTTTCGGCGGCAACAAAGGACTCTACAGCCGTCTTAGCGGACTCGATAATCTAAAATATTTCGCGGAACTTTATAAACTGGAACCCGATACGATCAACAAGCGGATCAAAGAACTGCTTGAAATTGTCGGCCTGACGGGCCGCGAGAATGACCGCGTCGAAACGTATTCAAGCGGAATGCAGCAGCGTCTGCATTTAGCGCGCGCCATGCTGCATAATCCGCAACTGATTTTTCTGGACGAACCCACCGTCGGCATTGACCCGATTGGGGCGCGCGAGATCCGGCAACTCGTCAAGGATTTGGTGAAGCGGGGCACGACCATCCTGCTCACGAGTCACTACATGTATGAAGTCGAAGAATTATGCGACCGCATCGCGGTTGTCAATCACGGAAAGATTGTCGCGCTGGATACGCCCGTCGGATTAAAAAGCCGTTCATCCGGGGACAGTGTGGTGGTGGTCCAAACCAAAGGCGATCACTTCGCCCTTGAACGGGAACTGCACGCCTTGAAGCTCGAAGGGACCGATATCCACAATTCAGACGAAACGATTTCTCTGCACACAAAGAAACCGTCCCGCGTATTGAACGCACTGTCACCATTGTTGGAACGCAACGTCATCACGAACATCGAAGTCCGCAATGCCACACTGGAAGATGTTTATGTTCAGATCATTCAAGAGAACGAGACATAACCCGCTTCCGTTCATCTGGCAGCAGATGAATGTCCAATTCCGAATGCAAGCTTTGTCGCTGTTCTCATTCGGTCTGTTGGTCTTCCAGCCCGCGACCTTCAGCGCGGTTGGATATTTGCTGGCGCGTATGGCTGGCAAATCCCAACCCGATTTGATCTATGTCATCATCGGCGGCGGGATCATGGGACTGTGGAGCGGTTTGATATTTACTTCTTTCTACGACATCAGCAATGACCGACGCGAAGGCACGTTGGAATTGATCATTGGCAGTCCCACTTCTTATACAACAGTGTTGGCCGTCAAGACGCTGACGAATGTTTTGATGGGTTCCATCTCCATGCTGCTTGCATTCCTGGCCGCGAAGTTGTTCTTCAATTTTTCGATTCCGCTGCACAACATTCCTTATATTCTTGTCTCGCTTCTCATTTTGATGTTCGGTTTCTGGAGCATTGGAATCTTCCTGGCACATTTTCGAGCCTGGTCGCGCGTCACGGGCATGTTCATCAATTATCTCGAACTGCCTGTGTCTATTCTGGCAGCATTCATGTTTCCCATCGAATATCTGCCGCGTTCGATCTTGTGGTTGTCGGATAGCATTCCGATCCGTTGGGGTGTTACGGGATTGCATTCATCCTTTCAGGCACAATCGCAATTTGCAGCCATCTGGCCGAGTTGGATCACCGCACTCGCCATATCTTTTGCATATTTATTGATCACCTTTTTTATGTCAAGGAAAGTCCATGACATGATACGCGTGAGCGGAGAATTGAGCTCGGTATGATAAAGAGTATGGCAAGCAATCTACGTTTATATCTTGCCAGCGCCTGGTATTCTTATCGCGCCTTATACGCCTGGCAGACTTTTGTTCCCTATATTTCCGTCAAGGTTGCTTTTCCGCTTGCCCAAATGCTGCTCTTCCTTTTTATGGGACGATTGGCTGGCTTACAAGATCCACTTTACATTGTGATCGGAAACATCTTGTTGCTTCCCGCGACAAATGGCATATCGGGCGTGTCCATGACGATCAGCGGCGAGCGCGACTTTCGGACTCTGCCGTATTTGATAGCCAGCCCTGCCCCGCGCGGCCCGCTCTTTCTCGGGCGTTCGCTCGTTCACATCATTGACGGATTGTTGTCCACCATTGCGGCGTTGTTCCTCGGTGCGTTCTTCTTCCACGTGGATTTGAGCCAGGCGAATCTTCCGCTGGTTGCCTTCTGCATCCTTCTGCTCTCGTTCACATCCTGCGGCATGGGATTAATTCTCGGCAGTCTATCTCTTCGCACACGCGAAGCCTGGACGATCACGTCCATGGTGGTTATCGCGTTGTACATCTTTAGCGGCGTCAACTTTCCTATTGAAGTTCTGCCACAATCTTTACAAGCCATCTCGTACAGCATCCCGCTGACACGCGGCATCCAGGCTGCACGCCTCGCCATGTCTGGTGCGAATTGGTCAGCAATTCAATCGCTTTTCCTCGGTGAATTACTGGTCGGTCTGATTTACACCAGCGTTGGCTATCTTATGTTCATGTGGTTTGAAAAGCTGAGTCTGGTGGATGGGCAAATCGAAGCCATGTAAGGAGGACGGTTCGCGTTCACGAGCTTCTCAAAATGGCTCTCTGGGGATTGCTGTAATCAAGAACTTCGTACACGGATAAACACGGACGAACGCGGATTTTTTTAAGGCTTTTTCCGTGCGAATCCGTGCAATCCGCGGTATCCGTGTACAAAATCGCAGCAGTTCCTGATGAGCCATCAAAATTCGTCTGGCATAGTTAGAACAGATATGCTACAATAAGTGCCCGACTCAGAAAGGTGAAAATGTTCCCCAACTTGAAGAAAATCTATTACCAGTTTCCTGTTCGCTTTTGGATTGTGGTCCTCGCCTCCTTTATTAGTGGCGTTGGCGGGACACTCCTCTTCCCGTTTTTTGCGCTGTACATCACGCAGAAATTTAACGTAGGTATGACCACGGCGGGCATCATCTTGGGCCTTTTTTCCGTCTTTGGTTTGGCTGGCGGTATGCTTGGCGGAGCACTGGCCGATAAGTTCGGACGCCGGGTGTTGATCATTGCCGGCCTGGTCCTGGGTTCGGTCAGCACGGTTGTGCTTGGCTTTGTCAATCAATTGGTCGTGCTTTATCCGTTGGCAGTGGTAATTGGGACTCTCGACCAAATTGGGGGCCCGGCGCAAAATGCAATGGTTGCCGATCTCCTGCCAGAAGAAAAGCGGCAGGAAGGATTCGGAATCCTGCGTGTGGTCGGAAACTTGGCATGGATCATCGGCCCGACCATCGGCGGCCTTCTTGCAAACCGTTCCTATTTCCTGCTGTTCGTAACCAACGCGGTTTTGAGTTGTGCGGTAGCTGCCATTTTCTATCGCTTCGTCCCCGAGACCAAACCGCAAGAACTCGAGGAAACAAAAGGACAATCCGTGCTGCAAACCATTGCAGGTTACAAGGTGGCCTTGCGCGACTTCGCCTTTATGGCTTTCCTTGTCGCTTCCATCCTGATGATGGTGGTTTATTTGCAGGCCTATAACACGCTCTCGGTATATTTGCGCAACTATCACGGCATCAACCCACAGGGCTACGGCTTCTTGCTTACGTCGAGTGCCATTACCGTTGTCTTGTTCCAATTTTGGATCACCCATCGTGTCAAGCGATTCCCGCCATTTGTATTAATGGGCGCTGGGACCATCCTTTATGCGATAGGCTTCGGAATGTTCGGATTTGTGTCGGCTTATGCTCTCTTCGTGACAGCGGTTGTTGTCATTACTTTTGGCGAAATGATCATCGTACCAACCAGTCAGGCGCTAACTGCGCATTTCGCACCGGAGGAGATGCGCGGCAGGTACATGGCCGTCTATGGCTTTTCATGGTCCATTCCAGCGGCAATCGGACCGGGCGCGGCAGGTTATATCCTCGACCATTACAATCCGAATCTTGTCTGGTACATCGGCGGGATTTTGTGTCTCGTGGCCGCGCTCGCATTCTATGTTCTTCATTTGCGACTCGGTGCCCAGGAACGCTTTGTCGCGTCCGCGACGGAAGAAGAAGCGGCTCCCGCTTAATAGCCTTCGCCTCGCCTGATAACCTGCGCATTAAAAATTAAATGTCGGTCACGCCTTTATTGTGACCGACATTTTTTATTTATGTCAAAATATTTCGAGCGTACCGCGCCGCTTGGCTTCGACCTCGAAGATCGTGAACAGCATATAGCCAAGAAAACCATAAACCAAACCAATAGCAAGTTCAGTCCATAATAACGGTGCGACGCTCGAAAGGCTCGCACCGCTAACCAGCAAGCGTCCCGCGGCGATGCCATGCGTGAGAGGCAATATGTTGGAGATGAACTGCATCCAAGCAGGCAATTGATTGATGGGCACATTCGCGCCCGAGAAGATCAACAAGAGGAAATAAACAAAATTATTAATGAACATCACATTGACCGTGATGAGAGATAAGCTGCCCAACAACAAACCGAATCCGCATGTGCTGACGGTTGTGATAAGAATGATCATGGCCAGCCCACCGAGATTCGTGTGCGAGAGATCGAGTCCAAGCAAGACAACTCCCCA
>JAJYOO010000305.1 GCA_021796155.1 Chloroflexota bacterium | reverse complement strand
CAGCGTCCAGCAGAATTATTGCAAAAACTGATCCAATTCAACACCACCAATCCGCCCGGCAATGAGGCTGAATGTATTGCTTACATCGATGGGTTGCTGAAAGCGGCCGGGATCGAGACCAAAATATTTTCGCTTGATCCAAATCGTCCAAACCTGGTAGCCCATCTTTCCGGCGAAGGACGCGCCGCGCCGTTATTGCTCTACGGCCACGTGGACGTCGTCACCACTGCAAATCAGCAATGGACTCATCCACCGTTCGATGGAAAACTTGTCGATGGATTCATTTGGGGACGCGGCGCGCTCGATATGAAAGGCGGCGTCGCCATGATGGTGGCCGCGTTCCTGCGTGCAAAGATGGAAAACCAAAAATTGCCGGGCGACGTGATCCTCGCCATCGTCAGCGATGAAGAAGTCGGCGGCGATTACGGTGCAAAGTTCCTCGTCGAAAAATATGCGGAGCAGTTCAAAGGCATCCGGTATGCGATCGGCGAATTTGGCGGGTTCACGCTCACGGTCGGAAAGAAGCGGTTTTATCCGATCCAGGTGGCTGAAAAACAAATTTGCGCGATGCTCGCCACAGTGCACGGTCAGGGCGGTCACGGTTCGATGCCGGTGCGCGGCGGTGCGATGGCGCGCCTGGCGCAATTCCTTCAACAACTTGATTCTCATCAATTGCCCATCCACGTCACGCCCGCCGCGCGTTTGATGTTTAACGCCATGTCATCGGCGCTGGGCGGCTTGAACGGCCTGTTTCTCGGCCAGCTCACTAACCCTGCTCTGGCGGAAAATATTTTGAACATGTTGGGCGATAATGCGCGCGTGTTTCGTCCGCTTTTGCATAACACCCTCAGCCCGACGATTTTGCATGGCAGCGAAAAGATCAATGTGATCCCGAGTCGGGTCAGCGTGGATTTGGATGGACGATTGCTTCCGGGCTTCAAGCCGGATGACATGCTGAACGAGATGCGCCAGATAGTTGGTGCGGATGTGGAACTGGAAGTCGCTCATTTCGACCCCGGACCGGCTGACCCCGACATGGGCTTTTTCGACACCCTGGCCGGAATCCTGCGTGAAGTCGACCCAAGCGGCACGCCCGTCCCGTTGCTTTTGAGCGGTGTCACCGACGGACGATTTTTCTCCAAGCTCGGAATCCAAACCTACGGATTCCTACCCATGCAACTGCCTGATGATTTTAATTTCTCCAGCGTCATCCACGCCGCTGATGAAAGAATCCCTGCCGCCTCGCTGGACTTTGGGACGAACGCGATCTATCAGGCGTTGCAAAGAAACAAGTAGAACCAAAAAGGTGCGGATTTTCTCCGCACCTTTTCTTTTACCCTTTTTGTTATCTTTTATTTTTTTATCACAGGTAAAGGCGATATCCCAACAATATTGTATCCATCAGTCGTAGAAATGGGATCATATTTTATGATATCGCCTTTCGTAGACAAGATAATCATTTGTGATGCTAATGAGTAGTCATTAGATGAACCAATAAGAGCAATATATTTATCGTCCGGAAACCACTCCATGGATAAATAACCTTGCCAACCTGAACTGAATATTTTTTCTTGATTTGAGCCATCATAGTTTGCGATGATAAGATCGCCTTTGTCAGTAAAAATTGCCAACTTGCTGGAATCATGAGACCAGACCATCTGCCCTTCAGGAAGTTTTGAAGATTGAAACTGGTTATTGGACAAATCCTTCACATAATAGTTCATATAATAGCCGTTCTGTTTTTCGTAACGAATAACATACTTTCCATTGGGAGATATTGGCCCAAAGCCGATATCCGTTCCAGAGGAAATTTCCAACAACTCATTACCCAGAACATCATAAGTGTAATAGTGAACCTCAGTAAGATATTTCTTGGATGTTGCTCCAATGGATATATCACATCGAAAAAGAAATTTTGAGGGTGTTATCCAACCAATTGGGGTTTTGAAACAAGTATCCAAACCAATATCGAGTTTACTGGTTGTTCCAGTTGTTGTTTTTATCAAAACTAAGTCTGAGGCATAGGGATCATCTACTTGTACACTTTCCACCATCCATCTGGCATCGGGAGAAATATGGGCTTGATAATCTGTTTTCAGGATATTGGAAACGAGTACGCCACTTACTGCAACTTTTCTCTGCAGGTGATTTAAAACCAGAATTTGATTGTCACGAACATAAAACCCATTTTCTCCATCGGGCATCCAATATACAGAGGAACCAGAAAGCGACTCGCCATCCGGGAACGGTATTGGGCCGGTTTCAGCGCACGGATTTTTCTCATTGGGCACAAAACAACCTATCCCGATAAAATCTGCCGCATAATGAAAAGGAACGTTGGACGTTTGTAAAAGCAGAAGAACTTCATTATAACTTCGCGTGGACGCTTCAGGTGGCACTTGTAAAACAACGTAGGGCGTGTCGGCAAGAACGGGCTGTTCTGTGTTTGGCGTAAGAGGCGCGGTGTGTGCATTCTGATCAAGCTTTGCAGATCGCAAATACGCAAGCATTCCATAAACTGCTACAATCGCAACGGCACTCAATACGATTGCAATCATGGTACGGTTCTTCATGTCTTTTTCCTCTTTTGGGTCGAAGAAATGTTTTGCCTGAGAACTGTACTCTGATTGAGTGGTTTTACCGCCTGTGGCTTGCCATAGGTTTTCTTTTAGTTCTTGACCTACGGATTCCCTTAGGTCGCTTTTCGACAGGTTCAATACCGCTTCGGTTCTTGAATTGACATTAAGCTTTAGGTAAATATTCTTCAAATGAAATTCAACCGTGCTTTTTGAAATATCGAGCGCAAGAGCAATTTGTTTATTACTCTTGCCTTGCAACAACAACTTAGCGACCTCTTTTTCCCGTTCGGTGAATTGATTATCTAATTCCATAGGAACTTCCTACTATTATATACAAGTATTCCATGAACTTCTAACAATTTTCTAATCTCCCCTCGCTTGACAAAAACTTAACCCGCACATATAGTTAAGCACGCTTAACTAAAAAGAAGGCTTAACTATGACCGACCAAGTTCAATTATCGAAGATCATCCGCAAATGGATGGACACTTTCATGCACCGCTCCATGCGCGGCTGGTCGCACCATGTCAAAGCGACGGGCATGTCCATGCCGCAGTTCAGCATTTTGATGCAGTTGCACTACAGAGGCTCGTGCGGGATTTCAGAGATCAGTGAACGCTTCGAGGTCTCGAACGCCGCCGCCAGCCAGTTGGTGGAACGTCTCGTCCAGAGCGGATTGATCGAACGAGCCGAAGATCCCGATGACCGGCGCGCCAAGTTGATCAAACTCTCCAGCAAGGGAAAGAAGTTGATCGAAAGCGGGATCGAACAGCGCTATCGCTGGGTGGATGAACTGGTATCCAACCTGAACGCAGAAGAACGCACGAAAGTCGGCGCTGCGCTGACCATGCTGACCGAAGCCGCCGCCAAATTAGAGCAAACGCAATAATTCACCGAACTTCCGCTCCATCTTCACATTCAATTCACGACAGTATTTTATAAACAATCAGGACCACTGTCGCTATTTCAAGAACTGAAAGGAACTAAACTGTGCAAGCATCTCAAACCATGTCAAAACGTATGCCCCGCCCATCGATGACCCAGCAACGCAACGTCATCGGACGCGCCGCTGGCTATCTATTCCACTACCGCTGGCAGGCAGTTTTGCCTTACATCTTCTTATTGATAGCGACCCTCTCACAATTGGCAGTACCGCGCTTGGTCCGCAGCATCATTGACGCCGTGACCAAGGGCGTCATTGCCACCACCGTGTTGGACGCGCTCAACAAAATCCCTGCGGCATTCATGTCAGTCGCACTGCCCAAGATCCTGACATTTTTGAATTACCCTGCAACGATGACCAGCGACCAGCTCGTCGCTCAACTCAACGCCGATAAAGTCTCAGCGCCGGACGATTTAGTCCGCGCTGGATTGTTCATCGTCGGCTTCGCCGCGTTGCGCGGACTCTTT
>JAJYOO010000304.1 GCA_021796155.1 Chloroflexota bacterium | reverse complement strand
CTGCGATGAAACATCAGGCTGATTTCTCTGGATCGATTCGTGTGTTGGCATTGACTTTGATTCGCATTGCGAACGATTTTCGTTTGCTTGCATCTGGCCCATCAACAGGACTTGATGAAATTCGATTGCCCGCAGTTCAGCCGGGTTCGAGCATCATGCCGGGCAAAGTGAATCCAGTGATGGCTGAAATGCTCGACATGGCGATGTTCCATGTGATTGGCTGCGACACCGCGATTGGAATGGCCGTGCAGGCTGGGCAATTGGAATTGAATGTGATGATGCCGATCATCGCGCATAATTTATTCGAGATGATGCAGGTGACTATCGGCGCAGTGAACGCATTCACGGAGCGCGCGGTTAAAGGTTTGACGGCGAATCGCGAAAAGGCGGAGGGCTGGTTGTCGAAGAACGCGATTGTTGTCACCGCGTTGAATCCGGTGATCGGATATTCTCAGGGCGCGGCACTAGTCAAAGAAGCATTGGCAAAGAATGCTTCGATCCGTGAATTGGCTGTTGAGAAGGCAAAAGCGGGCGCACTAAAGCATCGCGATGAGGACCGCCCGGTGACCGTTGACGAAATCAATGCCGCGCTTTCAGATTTGCGAAAACTGACCGAAGGCGGCATCGCTGGCGGATAAAAGCATCCACAGATTACGCAGATTTCATAGATTGAAATAAATCTGCGTAATCTGTGGATTATCCCAGACTTAAGTCTTTGTGACGGAATAGGAAATCGCAATGTCCTTTGATCCAACCTTTCTCAGCAACTTGCTGCTCGTCCTGACGGCGTTTGGCGGTGCGTTCCTCGCCGCGTTGTGGATCGCGTTGGTGATTTGGACATACCGCGATATCCGTGCCCGCGCGCGTGATCCGTTGGTTCACATTCTTTCTGCGTTGTTGGTCGCTGTGTTGAATTTGCCGGGCGTGCTGGTTTATTTGATTTTGCGTCCGCCACGGACGTTGGAAGAAGAATATCAACATACGCTTGAAGAAGAAGCCTTGCTTCAGGCGTTGGAAGATTTGCCGGTCTGTCCTGGTTGCGAGCGCCGCGTCAAAGACGATTGGCAAGTCTGCCCGAACTGTCACACCAAACTCAAGAAGGCGTGTCACAATTGCGGCAAGCTGATGGAGTTGCCGTGGAATATTTGTCCGTATTGTGGCACGCCTGTTCCCGGCATGAGACAGGAAGGCTTGACATCAATGGACGATGCGCTGCGGAATCTAAAGATCAATGATTCTGATGGCGAAGTAAAAGTCGAATAGAAAAATTTCCGCTGATCTTTCTTCTTTCATCTTTTGTTCAAGAGAGATGAAAGAAGAAAATTTTTTAAACTGAAATAGCATTGATGCTCTCGGCGACATGAGCTAGCAAAGGAAAATCTTTAGACCATGAAAATCGACTCTCTCACGCTTTATCATCTTCGTATGCCGTTGGTTGCACCGTTCGAGACTTCCTTCGGACGCGAAGTGGACCGCGAATGTGTCATCATCGCGATTCAAGCTGATTCGTTGATAGGTTATGGCGAATGTGTCGCAACGCGTGATCCTGGTTACAACTATGAGACAACTGGCACAGCCTGGCACATTATCAAGGATTTCATCGCGCCGCAGATTCTCGGAAAAGACATTCGCGATGCAGTTGACTTTCAGCGGCGCGTCGCTGGAATCCGCGGGCATCATCTTGCCAAGGCTGGCATCGAAATGGCGCTGTGGGATTTGACGGGCAAGCGTACCGGTAAATCATTGCGCGAATTGCTCGGTGGAAAACGGGATCGCGTCTCGGTGGTCGCGTCGGTTGGTTTGCAGGAGTCGCCTGAAGTCCTCGTGCGAACCGTGAATGGTTATGTTGAAAACGGTTATGCGCGCATCAAGATCAAAATCAAACCGGGGCGCGATGTCGGGGACGCGTCCGCTGTGCGAAAAGTTTATCCAAACCTGCGTCTGCAAGTGGATGCGAACTCTGCCTATTCTTTGGAGTCTGCAAAAGCGCTCAAGCCGCTCGATGATCTGAGTTTATTGTTGATCGAACAGCCTTTGTACGAAGACGATATTTGGGACCATCGCAAATTGCAGGAGAAGTTCCGTACGCCGATCTGCCTCGATGAAAGTATTGTTTCGCCGCGCCATGCGCGTTACGCGTTGGAAATGAAAGCGTGCCGCATCATCAACATCAAAGCGGGACGCGTCGGCGGGTTAAGTCAGGCGCTTGAGATTCATGATTATTGCAGCGCGCGAAACGTCCCGGTCTGGTGCGGCGGCATGTTGGAGACGGGCATTGGCCGCGCGTCCAATTTGGCGTTGGCTTCACTGCCCGGTTTTACCTTGCCCGGCGACATTTCTGCGTCGGATCGTTATTACAAACGCGATATTACGCATGAGCGCTTCACGCTCAACAAAGACAGCACGATTGACGTGCCGCGTGGCATTGGCCTCGGTGTGACGATTGATGAAGAAGCGTTGGCTTCCTTTACATTGACGCGGCTTAAACTTAAGCCGTGACGCCATGTCATTGCGAGGAGGGTGTTCTTCCCGACGAAGCAATCTCATCTCAAAGTATTTCTTGCATGAAAACATGAGATTGCCACGCTCGCTTTGCTCGCTCGCAATGACACCTTTGAATTGATGTTAAGTCTGAATAAATTCTTATTCTTGCATTTATTTCTCCGGCTATAATCTTCCTTCGTGAAGAAACTTATCCTCATCATCGTTCTTTCGTTGGCAGCCTGCGCGCCGCAAGCTGTAGTGACTCCCAATATTCCACAGCCAATCATTCGATCAACACCAACCGCTACTTCCACACCAATGCCTACCGCGCTGTGGATCAGCCCGGCTGTGCCGGATGAACTTCGTCAAGCCGCGCAAGGTTGGGGAATTCCAATTGTTTCAAATTCATCGTTGGCGTCAATCAAGTTTGATGTTGTTTCACCGTCCACCGTCAACCGTCAACAGTCCGCTTGGATTTACGCGCTCGTGGCACCATTCCCAACTGTAACGGATGGCGTGACGTCGGATGAACTCAAAACCGCGTGGCATGGTTCATCATCTGGACCTTTTGCCGGTCATCCGTTATGGATGGCAGATTCTACGCTGGCGGCATTCACAGCGCTGTGGGGCGCGCCCGCTAACGGCGCCGTCCAGACCGCACCTGCTGATCAATTGGTTGATGATGCGTGGAAGAATCTTCCCTCGTGGGGAATCGTTCCATTTGAATCGCTCAATCCCAAATGGAAAGTATTGACCGTTGATGGTCAATCGCCCATCCATAAAGATTTTGATGCAAGCAAATATCCACTGCAAATCACGTTTGCTTTACAAACATCCCAACCTTCAAACCTTCAAACCTTCAAACTTCCTCGGTCCAATCGCGACGCATCGAAATTGACCACGATCATCATGACAGGCACAACATCATTGGTGAACGCGATTGCGTATCAAATGGAAGTCAAGGGCATTGACTATCCCGCACAAGATATCGGCGACATATTACGCCAAGCGGACATCGTGCACGTCAGCAACAAGACTTCATTTGCTCCGGGTTGTCCGGCCCCGAATCCCGATGACCGGTGGCCGCGGTGCAGTGACCCGAAATATATTCAGTTGTTTCTTGATAACAACATCAATGTTGTTGAACTGACTGGTCCGCATATTTTAGACGATGGTGTGAATCCATTTCTGTTTACGCTGAATCTTTACAAACAAAACCACATCCAATATTACGGCGGCGGCGCAAATCTTGATGAGGCGAGACAACCGTTATTGATTACGAATCACGGAAACAAAATTGCATTCATTGGATGCAATGCCGGTGAGCCGCCTCAGCCGCTTGCAACGGATTATCAAGCTGGCGCCAACCCGTGCGATTACAAGCAACTCGCAGTGCAAATCAATCAAGTACGCACCCAAGGTTATTTGCCGATTGTCACGTTCCAATACAAAGAAGGTTTCTCGCCGCAAGTGATGCCGTGGCAAGTGAAGGTTTGAAGGTTTGAAGGT
>JAJYOO010000303.1 GCA_021796155.1 Chloroflexota bacterium | reverse complement strand
GCTTCCAACGGGTGGCATCGTGAGTCCGGCCAACGTCAGCAAGCCGCTTTATACCGTTATCCCCGATGTTGCACGTCATCTCGCTCTGCCAACACTCACACTCACCATTCTTTATCTTGGCGAATACATGCTAATCATGCGTTCGTCCATTCTTGAAGTGCTGAGCGAAGATTACATCCTCACGGCCAAAGCCAAAGGCATGAGTCATTGGCAGGTACTCATGCGTCACGCGCTCAAGAACGCCATGCTGCCGATCGTCACGCTCATTGCGCTCAATCTCGGATTTACTGTTTCGGGGGCGATTTATATCGAGTCGGTTTTCTCGTATGATGGCCTTGGCAAACTGTTTCAGGATGCACTGACCAAGCAGGATTATCCGCTCTTGCAAGGTGCGTTCCTTTTGCTGGCCGTCAGTGTGATTCTTGCAAACATGATCGCGGACATTCTTTACACATATCTTGATCCGCGTGTGAAGGCAACTTGAGACGATGAACGAAAGCTGGATTCTTTTTCGACGCAACCTGCGCGATTTCTGGCAGACGTTCAGCCGCAACAAGCTTGGACTTGTGGGCGGCTTCCTGATTCTGACGGCGCTCTTCGTCGCGACTTTTGCTCCCCTGCTGACGCCTCACCAGCCGACCGATATCATCCGCGATGCGAACGGTCACGCGCTGACGTTTGCATCACCTGCCGTCAATCCGCCGCTCGGGACGGACGACGCAGGCCGCGACATTTGGACGGAACTTATTTACGGTGCGCGCATCTCATTGATGGTTGGATTCGTGGCGGGCTTCATCGCCATGTTCGTGGGCAGTCTTTTTGGAATCACGGCGGGTTACTTCGGCGGATGGATTGATAACCTGCTCATGCGTACCACCGACGTTTTGCTGGTCATACCTGATTTGCCATTGATGCTGGTGTTGGTCGCAACACTGCGTCAGATGAACCTGCATGTTTCTCCGCTCGTCGTTTTGATTCTTGTCATCGGTTTGCTTTATTGGACCAGCACCGCGCGTTTGATCCGTTCACAAGTTTTAACAATTAAGGAAAGACAATTCGTTGCGCGTGCGCGTGCCATCGGCGCGGGGCATGGACATATTATTCGAAAACATATCTTGCCGCAGATTATGCCGCTTATCGTAGCGAACACGGTGTTGGTGATTTCAACAGCTATCCTCGTCGAATCAGGTCTTGCATTTCTTGGTCTCGGTGATCCGACCCAGCCATCATGGGGAACGATTCTCAATTTTGCATTTGACCGCAATGCGATCACGAACGGTGCGTGGTGGTTCTATCTCCCGCCGGGACTTGCGATTGTTTGGGTTTCGCTCGGCTGCGTTTTGCTCGGCAACGTTTTGGAGGAAATGCTCAATCCGCGTTTGACGACGCACCACCTCGAGGGCGATGAAAATATGGTCGCGGTAAAGAGCTTGAAGTCCGAGAATGAACGAGCCACTCCTTAGCGTCCGCCACTTAACGACCGAATTCATCCTGCAATCGCGCGGCGCGCAGACGCAAGTTGCGCGTGCCTTGGAGGATGTCTCGTTCGATGTGATGCCTGGTCAGACGATCGGTCTCGTTGGCGAATCGGGCTGCGGAAAAACCACCACGTTGATGTCGGTACTGCGACTGTTGCCATCGAACGGGCGAATCACAAATGGACAGATTCGCTACAAGGGCAAAGATTTGCTGGCTTTGGATGAGCGTGAGATGCGCGCTTATCGCTGGAAGGAGATCGCAATTGTTTTTCAGGGCGCGATGAACGCGCTCAATCCTGTGATGAAAATCGGCGATCAAATCCGCGAGGCGATTTTGCTTCATGATCTGATGGATCGCGATCGCGCTGACAAAAGAGTTAGTGAATTACTGGAGATGGTCGGTATTCCAAAATCCCGCCGCGATCAATATCCACATCAATATTCCGGCGGCATGCGCCAACGCGCCATGATCGCGATGGCATTGGCTTGCTCGCCTGATTTGCTTTTTGCCGACGAACCCACCACTGCCCTCGATGTAATGATTCAGGCACAGGTGCTTGAGCTCCTGCGTGAGATTCAAAAAACGCTTGGGCTTGCCATCGCGCTGGTCACGCATGATCTTGGCGTGGTGGCTGAAGTATGCGACTCGGTCGTCGTGATGTACGGCGGCAAGGTCGCGGAATATGGAACCGCAGACGAGATTTATAACCACGCGCAGCATCCATACACACAACGTTTGCTCGCTTCTTTCCCCGACGTCAATCGGCCCACTGGACAACTGGCTTCGATACCCGGGACGCCTCCGCGTCTGACCGACCTGCCGAAAGGCTGTCGCTTCGAACCGCGCTGTGATGCCAAACTCACTCAATGCGATGAAGTTAACCCGGCGTTGATCGAGCCATCGCAAGGACATTATGTTGCGTGCCATCTTTGCAAAGGAAAGGAGGCGCACTTCGCATGAGTGAGTCTCCCATCCTTGAAGTGCGCGAGTTATATAAATATTTTCCTGTGAAGCAATCTTTGTTCCGCCGCGTGGTTACATTGGTGAAAGCCGTGGATGGAATCTCTTTCACGCTTAGACGCGGCGAGGTGTTGGCGATTGTCGGTGAATCGGGATGCGGCAAAACTACCATTGCCCGCACCTTGATCGGACTCGAAACACCGACCAAAGGCGAAATGATTTTCAATGGCAAGTCAATCGGTGAAGCGATTCCACTTAAGCAGTTGCGTTTACACGCGCAGATGGTTTTCCAGGATCCATACGAGTCGCTCAATCCGCGCGCAACGATTTATGAGATCGTCGAAGAACCGCTGGTTGTTCACAAAATCGGCGCAACGTACGCGGAACGAATGGAACGCGTACGCGCCGCGTTGGAAGATGCGGGTTTGCGCCCCGCGGACGATTATCTGCTGCGTTATCCGCATGAGCTGTCCGGCGGACAGCGTCAGCGCGTGGTCATCGCGGGCGCAATGGTACTTCAGCCCGAATTGCTGATTGCCGATGAACCTGTCTCGATGCTGGATGTGTCCATCCGCGCCGAGATTCTGAATCTCCTGCATGAGTTGCGTCAAAAGCGCGGCGTCAGCATTATCTTTATTACACATGATCTCAGCACGGTCGCTTATTTTGCGGATCGGATTGCGGTCATGTATTTAGGCCGCGTGGTCGAGACGGGACTTACGGCCAATGTGTTGAAGAATCCGCAACATCCGTATACAAAAGCTTTGCTTTCGGTGGTGCCTGTTCCCAACCCGCGTCTGCGACGTGAGCGAGTTATCTTGCAAGGCGAGACGCCCAACGCGGTTGACATTCCCTCGGGCTGTCGTTTTCACCCGCGCTGCCCGATGGCGAGTGATGAATGTAAAGTGACCGATCCGCCGTATGTTTTGGTTGACGAGAATCATCAGGCCGCGTGTCTTTTGATTGAGAGGTAAGATACCTTTGAGCGGGCGGCATTGCATTAACCCATAACTACACTGATATTATGCTCGTGGCCATCATCTACTAAATAGACGATCTGGTCGTCGATAGATTTATCGTCCATATACACTTCCGCTACGCCTGTGTTGATCCCGTGTGGATTCTCCGCGTGAATGTGGTACATAGCGCTGCCAAAGCGATAATGGATTTCGTATTCGCTCCATTCTTTGGAAATGCACGGCTCAATCTTGAGATGTTTTCCGTTACGCTGCAAGCCAAGAATCTTTTCCACAACCAGACGATACATCCAACTAGCCGAGCCTGTATACCAGGTCCAACCGCCGCGGCCAATATGGGATAGTGAGCTGTAAACATCGGCCGCGACAACATATGGTTCTACGCGATAGCGTTCAATTTTCTGCGGTGTGTCTGCATGATAAATTGGATTGATCAAGTGGAAGAGTTCGGCGACGCGATCACCGTCGCCCAGTTCAGCAAATGCCCAGATAGCCCATAACGCCGCGTGAGTGTATTGTCCGCCATTCTCACGGATGCCGGGTAAATATCCTTTGATGTAGCCGGGGTCACGCATGGTACGGTCG
>JAJYOO010000302.1:432-4002 GCA_021796155.1 Chloroflexota bacterium | reverse complement strand
AAGACGTCGCGGGATGCAACACAGCGCCACGAAATATCTTTCCGGGCATGGGGATGTGCTGGCGGGCGTCATTGCCACATCTCAAGAGAATAAGAATAAGTTATTCGAGCAGAACAAATTGATTGGCGCGGTGCTTGGTCCATTCGAAGCGTGGCTGGCGTTGCGCGGTTTGAAGACCCTGCCATTGCGAATGAAACAGCAATGCGAGAGTGCGCTTCAAGTTGCTCAATGGCTTCAGGATCATGCGAAGGTAAAGAAAGTGATTTATCCCGGCCTTGAGAATCATCCACAATATGCGCTGGCGAAGCGTTTATATAACGATAAGGGTTATGGCGGCGTGCTCTCTTTTGAGATTGCTGGAGCAGACAAAGCGAAAATCTACCGCTTCATGGAATCGCTGACGATTTGCCTGCCTGCCACCACGCTTGGAGATATTTATTCGCTTGTGTTGCATCCCGCGACGTCTTCGCATCGCAGCCTGACCGCCGAGGAGCGCGCCCGCGTCGGGATTCCCGATGGGCTGGTACGCTTGTCGGTAGGCATCGAATCGGTGGACGATATTCTGTCCGATTTGGAATCGGCGTTGGCAAAAGTATAGACTCTTCTGGAGTTACCGTGATTGGACACGGATGACACGCCGAAAGAACACAGTGCGGGCAGGCTTCACGGATTTGCACGGAAAGAGCCTTAGGCAATCCGTGTTTGTCCGTGTAATCCGTGTCCATCATGCAAAGAGTGCTACAATAAAATTGTAGTCACCCAATACCTCAGGGAGTGGAACTCATGAGTAAAGAAGATGATCTTCGCGATGTTCTCAATAATGCCGCGCAGGAAATTGCCCGGGCGCAAAGCAATCCGCGCACATGGGTTTCATGGATGGTCTACCTGTTGTCACGCCTCGAGGACGAGGCCAACAAGACCAGTTCTGGAAATTTGGCATCCTATACTGAAATGCTCACCGCCTTGCAGGATGTGATCCGCAATCGCACGCACACCGGCGGCTGGAACTAACGGCGGATCAGATTGCCGGTTACTTTATCCATCCCTCGTAAATTTTTCTCGCCAGGGATGCGATAAACGGATGCGCTTCCTCTTCCTTTTCAAACCCATTCGTCAAGATCGCTAACACAAACGGATTTCCCTTCGGCGGATAAACAATCCCCACATCGTGATAATACTTTCCGGTCCAGCCGGTTTTGTGCGCCACGCGGACACCCGCGGGCAGTTGCGACGGCATCATCTGGTTGAATTTTTGTTCACCTAGGATTTCGATCATCGCATCTGAATCTTTCGGCGCAACAATTTTCCTCGTTGCCAGTTTAACTAGAATTTGCATAAAGCCGCGCGCAGTGGCAGCGTTGTTCATTCCGAGCCGGAAGGCTTTGTCATCTTCCACGCCGCGGCGGATGGTCAAACCGTCTGCGCCGAGTTGACGCATGAATTCGGTCGTCCGCTCTGGTGTGACGCGTTCGATCAAAATGTTCGTCGCCAAATTGCTGCTGACCGTAATCATGCGCTGGATGAGTTCGCGGATCGGAAGCGACTGGCCGATGTGTTGGTATAAGTCTGTTTCTGAATCGTCTTGTTCCAATAGCGAATATGAGCTTCCGTCCACGATGCTGGCAAATTCATTTTTGACAGGCATCTCATCATCCAACGAAAACAATCCCTGTCGCGCTTGATGGAAGACTTCCATCATCACGCATAACTTCATCGTGCTGGCGGGATGAAAAGATAAATCGGGGTTTATCAAGATTTCTTTTTTGCTTCCGATTTGATGTGCGGCGAGGCCAACTTCTGCGCCGCTATTTTCAATTAATTGGTTGAGCTCTTTTTTCAGGGATTCCTGCATGCGAACCATTATAATATTCTCATGCCTGATACCTGGCGACTTCTGATTACACCTCCCGCGCGCGGCGCATGGAACATGGCCGTGGATGAATCGATTCTCGAACACACCGGACGCGGCGCATCAATTCCAACGCTGCGGCTTTATTCGTGGGAACCGCCGTGTCTTTCGCTCGGCCACGCCCAGCCATTTGCGGATGTGGACGTGGCGCGCCTCAACGAACGCGGCTGGGACGTTGTGCGGCGTCCCACCGGCGGGCGTGCGATTCTGCATACCGATGAGTTGACGTATTCCGTTATTGCATCTCAAGACGAACCGCGCGTGGCTGGCTCGATCCTTGAAAGTTATAACCGTTTGGCCGGTGCGCTTTTGCAAGCTGTCCATGCGTTGGGATTGCCTGTTGAGATGAAAGGAGATTCCGGTTCGAATCGCGAAGCGCCGAATCCGGTCTGCTTTGAAGTGCCATCTGCATATGAGATCACGGTCAATGGAAAAAAGTTGATTGGGTCGGCGCAGGCGCGTCGCAAGGAATGCGTTTTGCAGCACGGCTCGCTTCCGTTGACGGGAAACCTGGCGCGCATTACCGACGCGTTGATCTACGCTGACGAATCGATTCGCAACGATGCTGCTCAAAGATTATTGGTGCGCGCTACGACGGTCGAATCGGTGCTTGGACATCCTGTGTTGTGGAACGACGCGGCCCAGGCTTTCGTCTGGGCCTTTGAAGCGAAATTGGATTTGAACCTTGAGGAGGGAGAATTATCCGACAGTGAACTCGAACACGCCGAAGAACTTGTCAAAGAGAAATACGCATGCGATGATTGGACGAAACGAGTTTGATATTGTAGGGGCACGGCGACGCCGCGCCCCTACGATCATTTGGTGAAAATCGTATTTTGATAACCAAGCGCGGCGAAAAATTTTGCGAGATACGTCTGGGCGTTCTGTTGGGCAATATCTAAAATTCCATCGTCCAGCGCAGCCTTCTGGATTTCATCCTGTGCTGCCTGCCGCGCGGTGGTCTCGAGGTTTTGATCGGCCTTTGTCAGCGCGCCGGTTGTGCGGTCATAAACATAAGACTTATCGTTATCCAGTGTTGCAACAAAAATTTCTGCGGGCGGGAGTTTGACATACAACACGCCATTTTGCACTTGCATATCACTTGGCTGGATCTTTGACATATCAATGCCGGCGATCACGGTCCCATGCGCGACGAACAAAAGTTTATCGCCGAACAAAAATCCGAATGTGCCCTGTCCGACCTCGGCAGTGATCACTTTTTCGATGCTGTATTGGATCGTCTCCAGCCGCGCCAACGCCTGGATTTGGTTGATATAAGTTACCGGGTCCGGGATGACCGTCGGCGTCGGATGCATCAAGTCCGAGACTTGCGTTTGCAGCGATGAGTTGGCTTGCTGGATTGGGTTGAGCGCTTGTTGCGCCTGCTGTGCAGTTTGTTGTACGCTTTGCACGATGAAGTAGGCTCCGGCGCCAACCACGATTAATATTAGAATGGAAAGGATACTCGAACGATTGTCTTTCATTAACTTGCTCCTTCAGGTTCGATTATAGCAATGGATATAATATTAACACCATACAATCGCGTTAAGGGACGGATGAAAAAATTTCTGCCGCTTATTCTTCTTGGACTTCTTGCTTGTGGATTGATTCCCACTCCACAAGCTGTTCCTACGCCAACTCCGACGTGAGCGTTGCCGTTC
>JAJYOO010000302.1:0-422 GCA_021796155.1 Chloroflexota bacterium | reverse complement strand
ACTCCGACCGCCGCGTTCACGGCGACGCCCACCGCATCTTCCCCGGATAACCCATTGGGTTCCGCTAAAAATCCTTTGATCCTGGCTTTGGCACCGTCCGCGCACCCGACGCAGGACGTGATCAACGCCGGTAATGCGTTGACTGCGATTTTGGAAAGTACCACAGGCTATAGTTTTGTTTCGGTCATTCCGCCGGATGAAACGGAACTGGTCAAGGCTTTTGGGAACGGCAACGCTCACGTCGGAGTCCTTTCGCCGTTTGGATATTTATTGGCGAGCAACCAGGATTATGTGACCGCGGCTTTTATCCGTCAGCAGGATGGAAAATCATTTTACGGCGCCCAGTTCATC
Organism: Chloroflexota bacterium; assembly: GCA_021796155.1. The sequence goes on along the minus strand of JAJYOO010000302.1, from coordinate 71 downwards.
GCCCGAAATGACGCGGGCTTTACCTCCTATTATGATTCGATCAAAAATCAAAACACAACAGACGACGTTAC
>JAJYOO010000301.1 GCA_021796155.1 Chloroflexota bacterium | reverse complement strand
GTAGATCATCGAATCTATGAGCAGGAACATGAAACGGTCAAAGTCGAATCTGCAGAAACGGTAACGGCATAAGATCAATTACAAACGAAACAGCCGACCGGGTAACCCGGTCAGCTGTTTCGTTATCTCACCGCTTCCCCTCCCCTGCAAGTGAGGGGAAAAGGCTACTATTTTTCCGGAACACCCGCGTCAATCCATTGCTTGACGAGAGTTAATTCCTCCGAAGTCAAATTCATAAAATGCTGACTGCTTTGCACTTGCACAAGCTTGCTATTGGCCGAATCGCCAGGAACGATCACAGCACCATCCTTGCCGCCTTTCAATGCACCGGCATACGTGGTCAAATCCATGCCGCCAGCAAGAGTTGTGCCGTTATGACAAGCAGAACACTTGGCAGTAAAAATCGGTGCGATATTCGTATCATAGGTTGGCTTGCCAACAACCGGCGCGGGTGTCGGATGAGGAGGCGGTGTCGGGATTTGCGCCTGAAGCACCTCACGCAATTTCGGCGCGTCGAAGCCCGCATACGTGAACGTATTGCCGTGGCAGGCGCTGTTCGAGCAGAACGAAGTATTACTCGTCCCGCCAGGATCGCTGACCGTATGGCAAGCCACACACGTTGAATTATAGGACTTGTTGTGGAGGCTGATCCAGTTCGGGTTGCGGTGCGAATCCGGTTCGGGGCCGCGGCTGACTTCAATATTGGCGACGAATTTATCAGGCCCCGCGACGACCGGAATGGAGTGGCAAAGATTGCATTCGAGTCGAATCGCCTGTTGGTTCGCGTTCAAATGTTTGCCATCGTGACAGCGGAAACAGCCCGGCGATTCGATATGACCCAGATTATTCGGATACGTCGTCCAATCCACTTTCTGATCGAAGAAAACAGTTCCGTCATAGATATCCTGAATCGCCTTGATCGCCGCCTGGATTTTATCTTCATGGCCTTTGTAAGTCGAATTCTGGTAATACTTATCGAGATCCGCGATCGCGGTCATGGCATCGTCGCGCGTTTTATATTGCGCGGTTAAAAGTTCAACGGCTTTCAAATGGATATCGGGAATTCCCTGGTCAATGAGTCCGCGCGACATGGCAAGGTCCACCGATTGAGCGGGCGGCATGAAATTGTGCGTGACGCGGTTATGGCACGTAACACAATCCATGGTCTTGAGCTTGCTTTCGTCAATCGTCTTGGGATCGAAGCCGGATTGAACGTCAACATATTCAGTCGTTGTGCCATCGTCATTGTAGACACGCACATATGGGATGGTCTGGCTCAGATCATCGGTGGCGTAATATTGAACTTTGCTCAGAATGTGCCAGTGAATGCCCGTGCCCAATCCTTCTTCTTTGGTGCCGCCACCCGTTTTCAAAACAAGATAGGTTGTGGACAGCGTATTATCCGTGTCACTGGCATAATGCGAAATGACCTGCAGACTGTCAGTGGAAAATGCTGAGGGATCATGGCACGTCTCGCACGTCTCGCGCGCCGGGCGCAATGCTTCAGCACGGATCGGATACGTGTATAAATTGAAGGCCATGTCAAAAGCTTCTTTGATACCTTGCGTTTTGCGTATCATCTGGTCGGTAATGAAAGCGCGTCCGATATGGCACTCTTCGCATGTGACATTCGTGTGCGGCGATTGCTTATAAGCCGCATTTTCCGGCTGCATGGTATGGCAGGCCGTACCGCAGAATTGTGGCGAATTGGTGTAATCCCAAGTGTATACCCCACCCACGAGCAACATTACCGTCAGCAGGCCAAGCACCGCGTATGGCAATATGAACAACCAACGCGGTGAACCCGCCGGCGGAGCGAAAAACCTCTTTATTCGTTCCCCGAATTTCACAAGACACCTCCCGATCAAGATTTATCGACGCGGCAAAAATAGAAAACCAATCCGCGTTATTTCAAAACTTACTTCTCAAGCGCTCCAGCATTAATCCAGGCTTCGACTTTGGCGAGTTCGTCAGCGGACAATTGGCCGAAGTGGCCGCCCGCTGTTTGGATTTGAATCAATTTACTGTTGGCCGCGTCGTTCGGGACGATGACCGGTCCATCTTTGGCACCTTTCATCGCGTCTGCATATGTGCTCAGATTAAGACCATTCGACGCGACCGCCGCGCCGTGGCATTGTCCGCACTTGGTAGCGAAGATCGGGCCAACATCCACCCATGTCAGATTGGCAGCCGCAGTAGCAGACTCCGTGGCAGTTGTCGTGGTGGATGATGAAGCGGTCGCGGTAGCCGTTGGGAGCGGAGTCGGAGACGGAGTTGGAGTCGGCGGTAGAGGCGTTGGCGTCTCCGGCACATAAACGACTACCGTCGGCACCTGCGGCGGAACCGTCGTAATAGCGGTCTGCTCGCCGTTGACGAATCCGTAGACCGCGAATAACATTGCCGCTCCAAGAACACCTGCAATCGGATAATAAATTATCTGGCGTTTGCGAAGCGCGGCTGCGTCAACGACTGGCTTAGCAACACCAGCTTTGATATCGGCCAATTCCAACGGATGCTCATGGAGCATTTCATCTTCTGTTAGTCGGCCCGTCCACATGGATTTATTGAAACGCCTGAGATGCACGCCATACATGTGCCAGACGATGATTGCCAGCACAGCTAATACCGCTTCTGCACCATGTGCGGCTTTCGCGGCGGGAATGAAATCGCCGGGCAGGAACTTCACGGTCGCAATCGGATTCCACATCATGAATCCGGTTATACCCATGACGATGATTCCCCACACCAGTGCCCAATACTCAGCCTTCTCCTCGAATGTGTAGCGTCCCATTTGCGGACGCGATTTACCAAGACCAATGTTATACATGAATGCGGCCAACGCATCCTTGATATCTTGAAGACCGGGCAGCATGGTCATGCGCTGGCGCAAAACAAAAACCTTATATCCAAAGTTAAGGAGGTGATAGATCGCGATCAGCATCAGGATCGTTGCAGCCACATGATGCGTTGCGCGGATATTCTCGATTCCTCCCCATAAACGCACAATGAAGATGGAAATACTGTTCAGAGAATATTCCTGAACCAAGCCCGTAATGGCTAATGTGGTAAACGACAGCAACATCAAAAGGTGCTGGAGGCGATCTGCAAATGTAAAGCGAATATAAGCGCGAGGTTGCGCGGGAACGGAAATTTTTTCTGCCATTAGTGCTGTGCTCCTTTCCGAGCCTCGATCGCGCGCCTGATAAAGTCAGCAATAACAAAGATCAACATGCCGCCAATCACCGCCGGGATGAAAAACTTATAAAACAGGTTGACGTAATAGACCAACGAGAACTCCGTTGGACTGGCAATATAATGATCCATCCAGGCATCGGTGAAGCTGGCCGTTGTCACAGTTGGATGGCAGCGTTGACATTTGGCAAGAAGGTTCTGCTTGATTGCAATCCCGGTTGCAGGGTCATTCACATTGGAAATATCATGCACACCATGGCAGTCGGTGCAGACCGGCTTGTTAGTTGGCGTATCTGGCGAGATTTGTTCAAAAAGTGTCACCGTTGTACCGTGGAAATCAGCCACATACGTATTGAGGACTTGCGTCGAGATGCCATACTTATCCATGATGGCTGCATTGGTATGACATTTGGCGCATAGAAGCGGCGTGTCATTTCGGAACCGCGCTGTTGTCGGATCCTGAATGTTATGCACGCCATGACAATCAATGCAAGTCGGCACATCCGGGTTGCCAGTGGTCAAGGCCGCGCCATGCACACTGTTTTTATAAGTGTTATAGATTGTGCTGTGACAACGCGCGCACGTTTGCGGGATACTTAGGCGTGCCTGGGGCAGGATTTCGCCGGTCTTTGGATCAGTGATACGCGTTTGTTGATGAGGATTATGACAGTCGGTGCATACCGCAGCATTGAAATTTCCGCCTGCCAACGCAGTTTGATGAACACTGTCCAACGTTTTATTGTACTGGTCAGCGTGACAATTCTTGCAAGATGTGTAAAGCTGCAAAGTCACATCACGAATCGTATTCGCTTCGAAATTGGGGTGAGGAAAACTC
>JAJYOO010000300.1 GCA_021796155.1 Chloroflexota bacterium | reverse complement strand
ACCAAACCAGCGGCGAAAATAATTTTGAGATGAAAAGCATCGGGCCGGATATTGACGCCGCTATTTTTTCGGGATCGTGCAAAGCCAGACGTTTGGGGACAAGTTCGCTGACGAGCAGAGTCAGGATGGTGATGATGATCACGACAATAACCAGCGCCAGCGTGTCTGCATACGGACCGAGAAGCGGCCACCGTTTAAGCAGTTCTGCCAGCGGCCCGGAGAAGGCCGGTCCGGCCACCGCGCCCAACAAAATGCCGATCAGTGTGATGCCGATCTGTACTGTGGACAAAAACAGCGCGGGGTTCTGTGCCAGATCAAGCGCAGCCTTGGCGCGCTTGTTTCCCTCGTTGGCTTGTTGCTGTAATCTCGCCTTACGTGACGAAACCACCGCCATCTCAGACATGACGAACAGTCCGTTCAGTAAAAGTAAAAATACAAGGATTAGAATTTCAACTGGAATATTTGACATTATTCTCGCAGGCAGGATGAATAAGCCCGCCGGAATTATTTTACCTGATATGTTATCTGATTGAACACTTGACTCGCTGGAAGGCCTTTTTGTTTCATCTCGCGCAACTCGCCGGAGCGAAAGAGTGCGATACCTAAATCAACGCCGTCTGGAAGCACAGAACGCCATTCGTCAAAAAAGCGATTCGTGATTGCCTGTTCACCGCGCAAATGAATCTCGGACTCGGCATACATGGCGGTCAAGGCGATTTCAAGTCTTCCGTCAAATGGCGGGAATACCTTGATTGGTTTGCGGCTGAGGTATGGCGTTGTCCCAAGCATGTTTGCGCTGCCCGCATAAGGATCACGTCCTGCAAAATGCAAAGTCCACACGCTGGATATATAAAAAGCGCCCATACACAATGGGCAAGGTTCCATGGTTGTATAAAGTGCAGCGGTATGCCGCTCTTCTTGATCGAGGTTCAAAGCCAGCAAGGCGTTGATCTCTGCATGAGCCAGCGTTCGGTCGCGCGTTTCCCCGCTGGGCGCGTTTTCATCGAAAGTGCGATTACGCCCACGCGAAACAACCTTTCCATTTGCATCTGCTACAACAGCGCCGATTGGCACGGTTCCTGCGCAGTAACCTTTCCACGCCATTTCAAGTGCGGCTTGCCAGGGTTCGGAGAGCGTTTCCCAAAACATTCTATCGAATAACCCGAATCCCTTTACCTTCTTTTACTTCTCCAATTACCCAAACGGGCTGATCCAATTCCTTTGCCCGTGCTTTGAACATATCCAGTTTCTCACGCGGCACTCCGAGTAAAAGCCCGCCGCTGGTTTGTGGATCGAAGAGCATCATTTGTGAAGGTTCGTCAATCGTTGCGTCAAATTTTACGCGGCCACTAAAGTAGGATTTGTTGTCAAACGCGCCGCCGGGAAAAGTTCCAAGCTCGGCGTATTTACGAGCGCCGCTGACGAATGGAATTTTGCCTAGTTCAATTTCAAGCATAACGTTTGCGGCATTCGCCATTTCCATGCCGTGGCCGAGCAGACTGAAACCGGTCACGTCTGTGCCGCCGCGCAAGTTGAATTCAGTTGCCAACTGTCCGGCGGTTTTATTGAGTCGTGTCATCCAGCCGATAACTTCTTTGATATCTTTCTCTTCGGCTTTATCCTGCTTTAAAGCAGTGGTCGTGACTCCGAAGCCGAGCGGCTTGGTCAACACCAACGCATCGCCGACTTTGAGTCCGCTTTTGCTCAACATCTTTTGCGGGTCAACCAGGCCGATCACGACCAGACCATATTTTGGCTCTTTGTCCTGAATGGTGTGTCCGCCCGCGATGACGACGCCAGCTTCGCGCGCTTTTTCCGCGCCGCCGCGCATGATTTCAGATGACAGAGCCGTTGGCAGGTCCGGGGGAAGAGCCGCAATGTTCAAAGCCAGGAAGGGAGTCCCGCCCATGGCGTAAATATCCGATATGCTATTGGCCACCGCGATTGCGCCGTAGTCGTAGGCATCGTCAACGACCGGCGTGAAGAAATCGGTGGTCACGACGATGGCGCGCGAATCATCCAGCCGCCAGACTGCCGCATCATCCGGGCCTTCTAGTCCGACTAATAGATCAGGATAATCGGACGAGTGAAAAATATCCTGAACGGGGCGCAGAACCTGCGCCAGCGTTTCCGCGTTGAGCTTCGACGCTCAACCCGCGCAGGCCGCTAAACTCGTCAGACGGATTTGGCGACCACTTGGTGCCTTCTTGTTCATCGATTCCTTGAAAATGTGACAGTCACTTTATATGATGTTTACTGTGCGGTTGGAGTTGTAACGTTAGGCAGCGGCAAAATGAATTGATTGCCGCTCGGTATGAAGATGGTCTGCACGGTTGGTGCCAGCTTGATGATGTATTGATATTGCAAAAGCTCCGGCGTGAGCGATTGCGTCAACAGGGTGTTGGCTTGCGCTTCGGCCTGCGCCTGCAGGATGCGCGCGTCTGCGGCACCTTTGGCAGCTATCACTGCCGCGTCTGCCGCGCCCTGCGCCACCTGCCGCGCCTGTTCGGCTTCCTGCTTCTTTTGCTCGACGACCAGTTTGGCCTGCAATGCCTGTTGTTCGGCGATCTGCTTCTGTTCCACCGCCTGGGCATATTGGTCGCTGAAGCGGATGTTGCGAAGCAGGAAACTCGACATGATCAAATTATTGTCCGTCAATCCTTTTTGGATCGCATCGGTGATCATCTTCTCGAGTTCGTTGCGTTTGGTACTGACGATCTCCTCCACGCCAAATTGTGAAACTGCATCGCGGATGGCTGCCCGTGTGACCGGCCTCACGACGTTGTCCTGGAACCGGCTCTGCCAGATCCTGTGCAGATTTATCAATTGCGCCGGGTCAATTGCATAGATGAGGGATGCGTCGATATAAACCTGCTGACCATCTTTTGTGCGGGCCTCGATCGAGTCGTCGCCGGTTATCTGCCCTTCGCTTGGCGAGGATGACATGGTATAGGTCTGCCGCGCCACTGAATAAACCTGGACGCTTTCGATCCCTGGAATAATCAAGTGCAAACCCGGGCCAAGCGGCTCTGGACGATATCCATTTGGTTGGAAAGCTGAGATCACAACTCCGTATTGGTCGGCTTGCAGGAAAACCATTCCCAAACCGGCGGCGGTCATGACCAGCGCCACGACTGCCAGGGCGATGACTGCCGTACTCAATCCGCGCGTTGGTTGCTGGCGGCTGGCGCGTGTAACTGCCAAAACCAAAACGCCGATGAAACCGATCCATGCGATGGACGCTATGCCTTGAAAAACGCTTGCAATATTCATATTTCTCCTCCGAAATCCACGTGACATCCTGACCATTATAATCGCTTGCCTGCGTATGCAGGCATCTCGTGTTTGTTTCAAAATTGGCAATGAAGTGAAAGCGATATTCCCAAACAGACATTCAAGGCAATGGATGCGGTATAATGCGGCGTTCTTAATCCTTGATACACAAAAACGGAACCTATGAGCCGAGTCATCAACCCAGACAGCGCAGGAAAACAACGAACTCAACTGATCAGAGCCATTGTGTTGGCCGTACGCGAATTAGCACGCCAAACCGACACTGGCACAACCGCCCGTGACCTGGCAGCTTTTATTTCGATTGCTCTTCAAACCATCTCGGACGGAGTCGAGGTCAGCGTGGTGGCGTGGGAGAAGCGCGATTACTGGGTCAAGGCCGATAAATTTCGCATGGAGTGGGCTTGGGCCGCGTCAACGTCACAGAAGATGCGGACAGCAGTGTTGTCCGATGATTGGGCCAGCGTGGCGATGTTGTCTGCCACCATTGCACAAAAATTCAGCAAGATACAAGTCAGTGAAAATAATAGGCTGGGCAAACCCTGGGTCGGTTCGTTCAAACAGTTGACTTCTAAGCAGTAGTTAGTATATAGTCCGCGCGTAATTGTGGTTTCTGTGATTTAACATATTCTTTCTCTTGAGGCATCCAGATGTTTCGCCATTTATCAGCATTGTCTATGCCGTCCCTCACTTTATCTCTTTCGACTCCCCGCTTAAGACCTAGTTCAGGAGGACAATTTATCCAAATCCTAAAAT
>JAJYOO010000299.1 GCA_021796155.1 Chloroflexota bacterium | reverse complement strand
GGTCATCGTTTCGCATGATCGTTATTTTCTCGACAAGGCTTGTAATGCGATTCTCGAATTGCATCCCGGCGCGTTCGAGATTTATCACGGAAATTATTCTGCCTATCTGCGCCAGCGGCAGGAACGCGCCGACCGCCGTCAGGAAGTTTTTGATTCTGAAAAAGAAAAGTTAATCAAAGACCTTGAGTACATCAAAAAAAATATTGCGGGCCAAAATGTGCAACAGGCCAAAGGCAAGTTGCGACGCCTGACGCGCGTGGTGCAGGCCATCGAGCAGGTCGGCATGGACGCCGTGCTTAACAGCAACTGGTCGCAGCTGGATGTCGAAACCACCACCAGCCCGTTCAGCGTCGAAGAAGCGCAGAAGCGCGTCAACTCGCTGCGTTCGCCCGTCCGCACTTTGCCGCATTTGCATTTGAAACTTGGCTCGCAAAAACGTTCGGGCGATCTCGTCCTTCGCACAAGGGATTTGCAAGTTGGATATCCCGGCAAGCTGCTTTTTTCTGCGCCGGATCTCGAACTGCGACGCACCGATTGCGCGGCCTTGATCGGACCCAACGGCGCGGGCAAGACAACTTTGCTGAAGACCATCCTCGGTCAGATCGGACCGTTAGCGGGTGAGGTGATTCTGGGAGCCAGTCTGCACGTCGGCTATTTCGCGCAAGCTCACGAAGGCCTCGACCCGAACAAGACTCTGATCGAAGAGATCGACTCGGTTGTGCCGAACTGGCTGCCGGGTCAGATCCGCGAGTATCTCGGCAAATATCTTTTCAGCGGCGACGACGCTTATAAAAAAGTCGAAGTTCTCTCCGGCGGCGAGCGCGGACGTTTGGCTTTGGCCAAACTTGCTTTGCAGGATACAAATTTGCTTTTACTGGATGAACCGACCAATCATCTTGATATTCCCTCACAGGAAGTTTTGGAAGCCGTGCTGGATGATTATGCAGGCACGATCCTGCTGGTGACTCATGACCGTTATTTGATCGACGCGCTCGGCACGCAGATCTGGGAAGTCGAGCCGGACGAGTCGCGTATGATCGTCTTCAAGGGCACGTATTCGCAGATGCGGGATGAAAGAGAAAAAGAAGCGACGAGATTGGCAGCGACCCCCGATTCTCAAATCCCGATTCCCCAAAAACTCTTCGACAAAGCTCAGGGCAGGCGCAAATCGCAAAACGCAGGGACGAAAGATGAAAGAAGAAAGCTGGCGCATTTACAGCAACTAGAAAATAAGATCGCTGCTCTCGAGGCACAACTGGCCGAACTCGGCGCGCAATTGGAAAATCCGCCTGCGGACGCGGCCGAGGTCACGCGGCTGGGGAAGAAATACGAGTCCACGCAACGGGAGATGGATGAGAAGCTGGCAGAGTGGGAAAAGATGCAGGGATAACATTTGCTATAATTGAACAAAGGAGTTCCAGTGATTTACATCATCCGTGACCGCGCGACACCTGAACAAATCCAAGACATGCTTCAAATGCTTCAGACTTATATCAAGTTGGCAGTTGATATCGAACGCGGCATTTTGGCTGGCGGTGGAGCCATGCACGCCGATTGTGAAGCGGTCTTATTGGATGACGGAAGTCAGCAGGAGTTTATTTGGGGCGCTGATTGGAATCCATCTGCTCAACAAGTGACATTTGAATCATTAATCAACATTCGTCCGCGACAGAATAATCCATCAATGGAAATCCTTGATCCAATTATTCGCAAACAGGTCGCGGCGATTACGATCAAGCGATTAGGCGGCGCATGAAAGATTGGACTCAGATTCGAGAAAGATACTTGCGCGATGATTTGCCCATTCGCTTGGGTGGGTTAGCGGCGAACTTGAGTCGCATTAAGTCGTTTTCTGCCAACGAAAATAGCCGCGAAGCTGTCGAAAGCCTGATTGATGAAAGCAAGATGTTCATCGAATGGACAGCCGCCCAGACAGAAATCAATACTGCTGAAAAGCTGGTGGAGCTACAAATTCAATTGGCGCTCTGGCAGCTACAATGGTTTAAAATTTGGCCCGATACATCCAGGCGCGCTCAGGTTGCCAAAGAGTCAAGTTTATGGTCGAAACAAGTGCTTGAATTGTCGGGGCTGCTGAAATAACGCGCTTGGGGCAGGAGTACGAGTCCATCCAACGGGAGATAGAAAAAGTGTCCAGCTTTTGAACTTATCTTTTAATGTTAATAATCCCAGAAGTGCTACACTAATTTCAGGAAAGCAATACTTACCTTCCTGATACAAAATCAACAAAAAAGCCTTGTGGGAGGGACGCATGTCTTGGCAAACTCAATTGAGGGGTGACTCTGTTTCGTGGTTGCTGGAAACTGAAAATCCTGGCGTCCGTTATCTGGCGATGCGTGATCTGCTGGAGCTTCCCGACGACGATGCCGAGATGAAATCGGCGCGAAAGAAGGCGCATAAAGAGGGGCCAATTGCAGATGTTCTTTCCCACATGGAAAAGGAGGGATATTGGGTCAAGACCGGGCCGGGATATAACCCAAAGTACAGATCAACAGTTTGGTCAATCATTTTGCTGGCCCAGCTCGGCGCGTTAGCCAATGAAGACAAACGGATCGATCAGGGTTGTAAATACCTGCTGGATCATTTGGCTGAAGGCGGTCAATTCACGGCCATCACATCTGGCGCCCCGTCTGGAGCTATAGATTGTTTGCAAGGCAATCTTTGCTGGGCGTTGATGGAAATGGGTTACGACGATCCGCGCTTGAAAAAAGCCTACGAATGGATGGCGCGCACAGTTACCGGGGATGGCATTGCACCAATGGAAGACAAGGATGCACCTGTCCGCTATTATGCGTACAAGTGCGGACCAAACTTCGCCTGCGGCGTGAATGACAAACTTCCCTGCGCATGGGGCGCGGTCAAAGTCATGCTGGCCTTCGGCAAATGGCCTGTTGCGAGAAGAAGTCCATTGATCAAGAAGGCCATCAAACAAGGTGCAGATTTTTTCTTCAGTATTGATCCTGCGACGGCAAAATATCCAACAAGGGATAAAAGCGGTAAACCAAGCCGCGATTGGTGGAAGTTTGGATTCCCCGTATTCTATATTACCGACTTATTGCAGCTCGCCGAAGCTCTCGTGAGTTTGGGCTACGGAGACGATCCCCGGTTGGGGAATATACTAAACATCATCCGTGAAAAACAAAACGCTCGCGGGCAATGGCCGATGGAATTCGATTACACTGGGAAAACATGGATTGATTTTGGCAAAAAGAAACAGCCGAACAAATGGGTTACGCTTCGAGCATTAAGAGTTTTGAAAGCAATTGCCTAAAGTGTGCATACAATTTTTTGTATGTCGCTGCGGTCAATCAGATACTTCACAGCGAACAAAACGCCGGGAATAAAGATCAGGGCCTGAGGCACAAGGCATAGCCGCGTCTCGCCCGCGATGCTGAGGACGAAATGGATTACGAACCAGACCGGACACATGATCAAAAAGAAACGCTGCCATAAACGCGGCCAATTAAAGATGAACAGCAAGCCGAACGCGGGAATAAATCCCAGTGTATAAAAAAGCTGACTCCAGGTAAAGGAGCAGGTCACATTGTAGATCAACATGGGGTAGCCGTAGCCGGGGATTACTTGGTAAGGAATGTAAAGCGGACGGTTAGGATAGATAATAGGTAGTCTTGCGAATATGGCCGCAAAGACCCCACCAGACAGGAGAAATGGCAGAAGTTTCTTGTGGATGGGCAGTTGTTCATTCACCAAAGCCGTCAGCACCAGAAAGGGGATCAGGCCGCTGGCCTCGCGGTTGCTTTTTCCCCATTTTGCCAACCTCTGAAGAGCATTCCTTGTTATTGATATTATCGACAGCAGCAGATTTTTCCGGATGAGCTACATCATATATAAAACTCACCTCGCTCCTCTTCTCCCAAATTGACGCTCCAGCATATCCACGGATAAATGGATCATGGTCGGTCGTCCATGCGGACAGGTGCGCGGCGAATCGCAATTTTCCAGATCGGTCAGCAGGGCGCGTTGTTCATCGGTCGAAAGGGTCTGTCCGCCTTTGACGGCCAGCCGCTTGCAGACG
>JAJYOO010000018.1 GCA_021796155.1 Chloroflexota bacterium | reverse complement strand
TTAATAAAAACTGATGACCAGCCCGCCGCCGCCGATGACCATGGCTCCAATCAAGACCCACAAAATCACGTTGCCCCAATTGGTTGGATATTTTCCCAGCACGTTTTCGTTGTAGCGTTGGACATAATTGACTAGGTTCGGATCATTGGGAGCTAATGTGGCTTGTGGCACAGCCGCAGCAGATTGCGGTGTTGCGGACGTATTGCCCACAGCGGGTGCGGCAGATTGGGTCGCAGGAGCTGCCGGGGTTCCATTGCCCGATCCGGCAGTTGTCCCGCTCGATCCAAGCTGGATACCTAATTTGTCCGCATAGACCTGCGCGCGCGCTTGCAAGTCATTCGGATGGCATTGCGCGCAAGACGCCTTGATATCCGAAAGCGGGTTCACCATTCCAGTATGTGCCGCGGTTTCATCTGTTGCCTGCTGATTCCCGCCATGGCAGATATAACAAAAATCGCCAAAGGCATGCGAAGTGTGCCACGGCGTGCCGTCATTGTTGACCGGATCCTTCGCTTGCACTTCATGGCAATTCTTACAGGATGATGCTTGCGATCCGCATTGGGCATGGACAGGTTGTGTCAATGCCAATGCAATGCCGCTGACGATCACGATCAACGCGCCAGCGACAACAAGCATTACGAACATTTTCTTACGTTGCATCCAATCCTCCTCGAAAAGAATGAATTCATTTCTTCTTTTTCAGACATTCGTGCTTGCCTTCGTTTCTTCCATCAAACTGGCTTGGTGAGCCAGTCGTTCGCGCATCACTGTTCTGAGCAAATCCAGCGCCTGGATAAGACGATTGTCGGATAAATAATATGTAACCGTTGTCCCCTGTCGGACTGTATAAACCAATCCGCGTTCGCGCAATACTTTCAAATGCCGCGACACCGTTGGTTGAATAACATTCAAATCATTGGTCAATTCGGTGACATTGCGCTGCTCATCTGCCAACGCATAAAGAATCAAAAGGCGCGTCGGGTCGGATAAAGCAAAACAAAAATCTGCCTCAAGCTGCGAAATTTCTTGTACCAATGCTGGGTTAACCATGAGCTTCTCCTGCTTCCATACGCATAAATCTATATATGCAAGCTGATAATAACTCTGTGAACAAATTCACAATAGTGAAGTGTGTCACATTTTGTAGGCAGCAATGTCACATATAAATTTATGCAGTATTTTTCTCGGATATGGCAAAATATTGAATATACAATTGTTATAAAATAGCAGCTGTCAGCACAGTTTTTATTAATCCCACTTCTTAATACTTCAGAAACCTGACCCGAATAAACATCGCGTAAACAATGAAAAAAACAGAGGAATAATTGCCAATGATTGATCAAACGCAGTTCAAACGGATTTCAGATGCCCTGCCCTTTCTGCAAAGAGCTGATCCGCAACTTGTCCTGGACTTTCAGCGGGTTGCCTTCTTCGCGAAGATTCCGGCCGGTCATGATGTTTTCCTTGAGGGCGACCGCGTGGACGCGATTGCCCTGCTCCTTTCCGGCGTGGTGCGCGTCTACAAAATCGGTGAGACCGGGCGGGAAATCACGCTCTATCGTTTCGGAAACGGCCAAAGCTGCATACTGACGGCCAACGCGATCTTGAGCCAAAAGACGTTTCCAGCCGTGGCAACGGTCGAGCAGGATGCAGAAGCAGTGATGATTCCTGCCAAGGACTTCCGGGAATGGGTTGGTCACTACGATGTTTGGCGCGAATTCGTTTTCAAATTGCTTTCACAGCGACTGGCAACCGTGATGGCTATCGTGGATGAGATTGCGTTCCGTCGCATGGACGCACGCCTCGCCTCGTTATTGCTGACCCGCTCGCGGGTCCAGAACCCGATGCGGATTACTCATCAGGAAATCGCTTCAGAATTAGGGACCTCGCGCGAAGTCATCAGCCGTCTGCTGGAAGATTTTTCGGAGCGCGGCTTTGTCCGCGTGGGGCGCGGCGAGATCGAAGTGATTGATCCGGATAGTTTGCAGTCGCGCTCAAATATGTGATGCAATATTTTCTTATGAAATGTTTATGAAGCTTGGTGACTTTGTCACCGACATATTCGTTTGAGACTCCTATACTGGGGAAAGATCAAAATCAAAAGGAGATAAAAATGAACCCATTCGTTTCTTTCATGGCATCTGCTGCCGGGCGCATCGTCCGCGTCGTGGCTGGTATCGCTCTGGTCGCCTGGGGCCTATTCGGACTCAGCGGTGTGACCGGCATCGTTGTTGCAGTAATCGGTTTGCTTCCTCTAATTGCTGGTGTCTTTGACTTTTGTGTCTTTGCTCCGCTCTTCGGCGCTCCGTTAGGCGGCGCCCAAATCCGCGCTGGCAAATAATCATTCGCCAATAAATTTGCCAGACAAAATGCGAAGGCCGCCTGCTCATTTGGCGGTCTTCGCATTTGTTATTTCCTTTGCAAACAAGGGATCGTTACACTTCTTCTCAAGAACAAACCTATGCTATTAAATCTTTGGGACAGAACGAAATACACGTCTAATCTGCTATAAATTCTCAAATTCAGATCAAAGGATTGACTTGAGTTTTTGCGCGTGCTAGTATGAAGACAACGAGATGGCGTCAGGGCTGTCTCAATCTGTCAATCATTACGTGGAGGAGATGCAAGCATGAGCATACAAAAATCTCGAAAACTGATTTCGTCAGTTGGGATTCTGGTTTTGTTGATCACATCTTTTGCAAGTCTACGGCCCACAGATGTTGTCAGTGCCAGCACACCGAATCCCACCAATGTCACCATCGCCGGTTCGTTACAAAGTGAATTGGGATGCTCCGGTGACTGGCAGCCGGACTGTGCCGCCACTCATCTGGCCTACGATAGCAATGATGATGTCTGGCAAGGAACATTCAATGTCCCGGCGGGAAGTTGGGAATACAAAGCCGCTCTCAACGATAGTTGGGATGAAAACTACGGCGCGAACGCTCAACAAAATGGGGCAAACATTGGCCTATCGCTCGGAGCGGCCGCAAGCGTCAAGTTTTTTTATGATCATAAGACGCATTGGATCACTGATAATGTAAACTCGATCATAGCAACAGTGCCCGGCAGCTTCCAGAGCGAGATCGGGTGTTCAGGCGATTGGGATCCCTCTTGCCTGCGGTCCTGGCTCGAAGACCCGGACGGCGATGGAATCTACACTTTCACAACTAGTTCCATTCCTGCGGGCAGTTATGAAGCCAAGGCTGCTATCAATGAAAGCTGGGATCTAAATTACGGTGCAGGTGGCGTTCAAAATGGTCCTAACATTCCTTTTACCGTTACGATTGGTTATTCACCTGTTACATTTTCATACGATGCGTCAAATCATCTTTTGACGATCACAACTACGACGCACGCGCATGATAACAATGTCGAATGGAATGGTTTGCGCCATGATTCGCGCGATACTCTGTATCGCACACCGGGCGGCGCGGTTCCCGCCGGCACGCCGGTCACGATCCGATTCCGCACATTCCACAATGATGTCACCAGCGTAAAGATGCGGCTTTACGATATCAACGCGAGCGCGCAGCAAATCTTGAATATGAATCTGGCGGCCAGCGATGTGTCATGCTATCAAACCGGGCTGGAAAATGATAGCTGCGATTTCTGGTCAGTCACACTTCCAAACAGCACACCGAACAATTTATGGTACCGCTTCATTATCACAGATGGCACCAAGACCGTCTATTATGCGGACAATACTCCTGCACTGGATGGAGGCCTAGGAAGTCCGAGCGATAACGTGATTGACAATAGTTACGCGTTGATGGTCTATGACCCGGCCTTTTCAACGCCGGATTGGGCGCGCAACGCAGTCATCTATCAAATCTTCCCGGATCGCTTCCGCAATGGGCGCGCCAACAACGATCCAAAGACGGGCGATCCGCGCTACGATCAGCCGGTATTGAAACTGCCTTGGGGAACCCTGCCCGAAGGTTATTGCCGCAACTATGCGGGCGCAACGACAACAACTTGTCCATGGCGATTCGATTCCACACAGACCGGTTTGGAACAACCGCTCGGACGCGACTACATGGGCGGCGACCTGAAAGGCGTGGATCAGAATCTGGATTATCTGAAGTCACTGGGAATCAACACTATCTACTTCAATCCCATTTTCGACTCAGGTTCGAATCACGGTTACGATACCCAGGATTATTTCAAGATTGATCCATATTTTGGAACGCAAAAGGATTGGGACAATCTTGTCAAACACGCTGACCAGCTTGGCATACGCATCATTCTGGATGGCGTCTTTAACCACATGTCGTCAGACAGTCCCTTCTTCGATCGTTACCATCACTACTCAACCGTCGGAGCTTGTGAGTCCGCATCATCGCCATATCGAAATTGGTTCACGTTCCATGATGTGGCGCAAGGCACGGGAACCTGCGTGGACAGCCAGGGCCGCACCAACTCTGCCACATATGATGGCTGGTTCGGATTCGATAGCATTCCTGTTTTGAACAAAAGCAATCCGCAAGTTGAATCCTATTTTGTTACCGGCCCGAACAATGTCTCAACCTATTGGCTTGGGCAAGGCGCGAGTGGCTGGCGGTTAGATGTGATGGGCGACAGTTCCTTCCCTGCAAATTATTGGTCGGACTTTCGTCAGGTGGTAAAGAGCGATGATCCCAACGCCCTCATCATCGGCGAGTTGTGGCAAAAGGACAGCACGCTACTGCGCTTCCTGCGCGGTGACCGGGCGGATACCACCATGGATTATCGCCTGCGCGATGCTGTGGTCGGACTCCTTGCGCCCCAGAACTTCGACTCGAAAGGTTTCGCCGATAGCGGACGCCCGCTCCAACCCTCTGAGTTTGCCGCCCGCATCGCATCCATCCGCGAGGATTATCCAGATGCAGCGTATTACGGCCTGATGAATCTGGTGGACAGCCATGACACAGAGCGCATCTTGTGGACGTTGACTCCCGGCTCTGAGACGACCGCGGACAAAGAGCAGAACGCGGCGAATCTCGCAGGCGGGAAACAGCGGCAGAAGATTGCCTCCCTAATTCAATTTACTATGCCCGGCGCGCCAACTATTTTCTATGGTGATGAAGTCGGTATGACCGGCGATGACGATCCCGACACGCGCCGCACATATCCGTGGGCTGACAAAGGTGGAAATCCCGATACGGCAATGTTGAGCCACTATCAAACGTTGGCAGCAATTCGCAGTCAAAATAATGTTCTGATAAACGGTGACCTGCAAATGTTGCTGGCCGATGACGGCGCAGGCGTTGTAGCATATGGGCGCAAAACGGACAGCCAGGCCGCGATCATTGTGATCAACACTAGCACCCAGGCACGCGTGGTTGACATTCCAGTTATCAACTATCTTCCAAACGGCATCAACCTCTCATCGCTTTATGGTGTGGGCAACGCTGGAGGGCTGAATGTTCAAACTGCATCTGGCGTGCTTCATGTGAATCTCAATCCAGAGAGCGCGTGGATTCTCGCCACCGGGACTTCCATTGATCTCCAACCGCCTGCTGCTCCATCGGGCTTGAAGGTTACCAATGAAGGTAACAACCAATTGAGCCTGGCTTGGGACTCGGTCAATGGCGCGGCAGGTTACAACCTGTATCGCAGTCCACTGAACGGTGGCGGCTGGGTTAAAGTCAATTCTGATCTTCTGACTTCCACAAACTATACCGATACAAACCTTCGCAATGGGCAGGTCTACTATTATGCAGTCACTGCTTTGGATAACGTCGGGAATGAGAGTGTATACTCGAACGAAGCCAACGGCGAGCCTCATCTTTCGATTGGCTGGGCCAACTTGCAATGGCCGCCAAGCATGACGCACACGATCAGCGCCAGCATGCGGACCGATATTGCTTACGGCCAGGTTTGGATTGACGGCGCGACCAATCAGCCCGGTGCCACACCCGGACTCACGGCTCAACTTGGATTTGGACCAGCAGGCACGAATCCGGCTTCGAATCCAGATTGGGTTTGGGTCAACGCCCAATTCAATGTGGACGCGGGAAACAACGATGAGTTCATGGCAAGCATGTTGCCCGAAGCAGTCGGGAACTATGATTACATATATCGTTACACAACCACAGGCGGACGCGACTGGCTCTATGCAGATTTAAATGGACCTATTCCCGAAGGCGGTTTGCCGGCAAATCCCGGAAAGCTCAGTGTCGTGTCCAGCGGCGACATCATACCGCCCATAGCGCCTGCTAATTTACGAGTGGTCTCCACTTCGCCATCGGATATCGCCTTGGCATGGGATGCAATCACCGGCGACTCTTCTCTCTACGGCTATGAAGTTTTGCGCGGCGATGCAAGCGGCGGACCTTATACACAGATCGTCCGTGTCACCGATGCGAGCTACACAGATACCGAAGTGGTTGAAGGTAATGCTTACTATTATGTTGTGCGCGCTTTGGACAATTCGTTCAATCGTTCAGGAAACTCGAACGAAGTTTCTGCAATTGCACAAGCGCGTATGGTAAACGTAACCTTCAACGTGACTGTGCCAGCTACTACGGATGCGACTGGCCGTTCGGTTTATATTGCCGGCACACTCAGCCGTCTGAGCGGCGGACTGCCAGATTGGAATCCAAGCAGCGTAGTGATGACCCGCGTCGATGCCATGCACTGGATAATCACATTGAGCGGCTTTGAGAATACTAACATCGAATATAAGTACGCTCTTGGAGATTGGAATTACGTTGAGAAGGATGCTTCCTGCGGAGAGATAGCCAATCGCACATTGACTCTCAGCTATGGAACAGACGGCACGCAAACCGTCAACGACACGGTACCGAATTGGAGAAACGTAGCGCCCTGCGGGAACTAATCACTCCTTCCCTTCTCTGTTGAAAAGCTGGGAGCTGTCAAAGTACACAGCTCCCAGCTTTTTATACACAATCAGACTTTACTCACATTATGAATGCCTGTATTCACTTACATAGTCTGTCAGAAAAAAATATCTATTCTGATGTTATAGCTATTGATGGTTTAGCGAAACGGTCAGGATTTACTGTGGCTGCGGCATTTCCAACATTCCGGGAATCAGATCTTTGAATTCAGCCCGGATACGCGCTTCCTGTTCATCAGACAAAAGCGATTGAGTATTACGCGATAGGATTTCATTCACCTTCAACATCGCGTGCGCTTCGATATCGAGCGAACCTTTCTTCTCCCAAATCGGACGCGCGTCGCGGTCAGCGATCTTGGTAAGCAGGGCTTCAGTCTTCATACGCTTCACTGTATGTGGTTCCATCAAGAATGAGCCACCCGGCTTGACCTTTGCGATCACATCCACAGCAAGTTCTTCCTCATTGAAAGCAATGCCACGCTTTACGCGCTTCATCATCTGCGCGATTTCATCATCGATGACGGCTTTTGCAAAATTGAACGCTTTGAGTGCATCGAGTAGGCCACCCATATTGAACATATCCATGCCACTCAAGAGCCCCTCGATCACCGACATGCCTGTTTCATAACCCATCTGCGCGTCGTTGACCTTGGAATTTGTGAGACCAATATAACCACCGCACGGCACATTATAAAAACGCGCCATCTGTGCGAATGCCATGTGCAACATTCCGCATTCGATTCCTCCGGACGCGTACGCACCAGTACGCATATCGGCAACCGTCGGCAGCGACGCGTAAATCGTCTGTGTGCCTTCGCGTACCATTTGCATCAAAATAGCAGCCGCCAAAAATTCCGCGTTGCCTTGCGCGAGCGTTCCCGCCATGGACATCGGCGAGGTCAATCCGGCGTTTGGCACAATGGTCGGATAAACCGGCAATCCCAATTCGCTGAAATAAATGATCGCTTCCGTCGAAAGCTGATCCATCGTCAGCGGAGAAACGACCGGACAATAATGATGCGTCACAAACGGATGCTCGAAGTAGGCTTCTTTGCCTCCCACTACCGCGTACAACAACTTCATGATGGCTTGAATATCATCCATGTCCTTCGTCGTATTGCGAATCGGTTTGACGCAATACTTGATGGCTGGATACAAACGCGCCAGCGTGAATTGTCCAGGAGGCGCATCATCGGCTAACGTAGAAATCGAGAACATATCATACGCGGGAAGTTCGTTGATGAGATGCGCGATGCGTGCGATGTCGTCAGAACGAGCGCGTCTTTCCCGACCCGTGACCGGATCAATGATATCCGGAGCGGAACTCCCCGTGACGATGACCGGGCTGTCCTTCGGGATGGTTTTATCGAACTTCGGGTCGCGGCCGCGGAACGTAAACGTCGGCTGAAGCATTTTGATGTATGTTTCTGTGACCGAACGCGGCAGTTTGACAATGTGCGAATCGGGATCTACCTTTGCTCCATGTTTGAAGCAAACCGACCGCGCTTTTTCATTGCGCACCAATAAACCGACGTTCTCGAGAATCTCCAGTGAGGCTTCGTGTGTACGCTTAACCTGATCATCTGTAAGTAAAGTTGCGAAAGCCATTCTAATCTCCTGATACTTTGAACACCAATTAATACAATCCGGTTTGTTAATTCTTTACTGCTTTTGCAATCGCGGCGACATGTTCGGGCGTCGAGCCACAACATCCACCAACAACGTACGCGCCCAAGCCGACATATTTCTTTGCAAAGTCCGCCATCTGTTCAGGAGTCACATCATAGATGGTTTCTCCTTCTGAAAATCGCGGGATACCTGCGTTGGGCTTGGCCCACAGCGGAAAGCCCGGGTCGACGGAGCCGTATTCTGTCAGGATGGTTTCCATATTCTCAAGTGTTGTGCCACAATTCGCACCGACCATCGTCACGCCCAACGGTTCATATTTCTTTATTACATCTGTCGGCTTAACACCCATCATGGTACGCGTGCCGCGATCATAACTAAATGAAACAACAATCGGTAAATCGGTAACGGAACGCGCACCTTCCAAACCAGCATCTACTTCGTTCAATGCAAAATGTGTCTCGAAGATCAAAAAGTCAACTCCGCCTTCCGCCAAAGCTTTAGCCTGTTCAGCAAACGCATCGCGCGCTTCTTCGGGCGTGAGCGGACCATAAGGCTTCAACAATTTGCCGATCGGCCCCATCGAACCGGCGACCAGCACATCGTCCCGCGCGGAAGCGGCCTCACGCGCTAATTCCACAGCGCGCTTGTTGATCTCATAAACCTGGTCGCCATGTTTGGCGCCTTGCATACGCGGGCGTGTCCCGCCAAACGTGCACGTCAGGATGATGTCCGATCCCGCGGCGACAAATGCTTTCTCGAGATCGAGAATTTTCTTCGGCTCATCGAAGACCCAATCTTCGGTGTGGATGCCTCCGACCAAACCGACCTTCTGAAGATTTGTTCCAGTCGCGCCATCCGCGACCAACACCTCCCCAGACTTCAATCGTTCAATGAACTTGTTCATTGTTTTCCTCCCGAAAACTTTTCAGCTAATGGATCAACTTTACGATTCGGAATCAAATGCGCGATATGCGTGAATGGTTCGCTCATGTGCGGAAAGTTCATCGCTAACATGAACTGTTGCTGGAAATTCGGATCAGCCGGAAGCTCGTAGCGATTCACGCGTGCCGCAACTTTCGCAGCCTCTTCACGGCGTTCCCAATTCAGCAATGCGATGCGTGCGCCGTCTCCGGCAGAATTACCAACGACGTAAACATTTTCCAGCGGACAATCTGGAATCATTCCGATCAACATGGCTTTTGTTTTGTCGAGATACGTCCCAAAGCCACCCGCTAACAGGATTTTATCAGGCGTTTGGAGATTGAATTGATTTAACAAGGTACGCGCCGCAACAAACAACGCACCTTTCGCAAGCTGTATCTGGCGTACATCCTGTTGTGTGATGGGAATCTCGCGCTGGATAGTGGTTTCGTCCGCCCACGCGATGACATATTCCATTCCAGCCTCGCCCTTGCGGATTCGATTCGATGGACTTTCGCTGATAAATCTTCCGCGCGCGTCCACGATTCCAACGCGGAATAATTCCGCCACCGCGTCAATAATGGCTGAGCCGCAAATGCCTTTGGCTTTGCCAACATTCCAATTCTCTTCGCCGATGATTTTATAGCGCGGTTCGAGAGTCTTTTCATCAATCTCGACACGTTCAATGGCGCCCGGTGCAGCGCGCATTCCATATTCAACGTGCGCACCTTCCAGCGCAGGGCCGGTCGGCGTGGATGTGCAAATCAACTTATCCTTATTGCCAAGCACCAGTTCAGCGTTCGTGCCAATATCAATGATGAGCCAGTTCTCTTCCTGCTTATGCGGTTCTTCAGCAAGCAACACCGCAGCCGTATCTGCACCGATAAAACCGGAAATGGTTGGAAGCACATGAATGTTCGCGGCACGATTGATTTTCAAGCCAAGTTCACGCGCTTTGATATCCACATCATGATTGATTGCAGGAACATACGGCGCCAGTCCCAATTGCTTTGTTGGTAGATTCAAAAACAGATGATGCATCGTTGTGTTGCCCGCGATGACCATTTCGAGAATATCATTTGCGGAAATGTTTGCTGACTTTGCCGCCTGTTGTAATAATTTATTCAATGCACCGATGACCGCGTCATGTAATTTTTGCAGTCCATCTTCATTCACGATGGTATATTGAATGCGCGACATCACGTCTTCGCCATAAACGATCTGCGGATTCATCTCCGATTCTGCAGCGAGAATCTCACCGCCTTCGAGATCGCACAAATAAAGTGCAATGGTGGTCGAGCCGATATCCACAGCGGCGCCGTAAAGGCCCTCGACATATCCGGGTTCGACGCGCACCACTTCCCTATCCTGCCAGACCGAAACAGTCACGCGCCATTTCGCTTCGCGCAAAGTCGTCGAAAGAGTCCGCAGGCATTCGTAATCAATTGCCAAGTCTTTTGCTTTCGGAAGATTCGTTTCACCAGATCGGACCAAGCCCATTGAGGTTGCAATTCCATTTTGCAGGCGTTCCCAATCCGCTTTCGGATTCGAGATGGTAGGCGGCATCAGCTCAACCAAATATTTTCGAATCGACGGCTTGATCTCGAACGCGCGCTGCGTCGCGGTTTTGCGGACAACCTGTTTGTTCACCTGGCTTTCTTCAGGGACACTGATCAGCACATCACCGCGCACTCGTGCTTGACATGCCAATCGGACTTGTCCGACTTCCCAATTATGCGCGGCCATCATTTTTGGACGGCGACGGAAAAACTCTGCTTCCTCCGGCGAGACTGGACTCAGGTTTTCACGTTTGGATGTAATGCCGTATCGCTCGAATGTCCCCTCTTCGACAACGACTTTACATTTGCCACATGTGGCGTTTTCCGCGCAGATTGATTCGATATCCACTCCCAACTCGCGCGCGATCGCACGCAGATTTTTCCAGTCCGCTGATTCCCCGCGCCGCCCTGATGGTTGGAGGATGACAGTTGGTTTGTCGGCCATCAATCAACGACTCCAACAAGCTGTTTGGCCACTTGTACTGCGCCTACCGCGTCTTCGGAATAACCATCTGCGCCGATGTATTTGACCCAATCGCGCGTGATCGGCGCGCCGCCGACCATCACTTTAAACTTACCGCGCAAGCCTTCCTTCTCCAACTCATCAATCACTTCTTTTTGACGAATCATCGTTGTTGTCAGTAACGCGCTCATTGCAATAATATCTGCATTGACTTCGAGCGCCTTGCCGATAATTTTTTCCGCGGGGCAATCCACACCCAGATCAAAAACTTCAAAACCAGAAGAGCTCATCATGATGGTCACCAGCGTTTTTCCAATTTCATGAATATCACCCTCAACCGTCGCGATTACAACCTTTCCCAGTTTTCTGCGTTCGGTACCGCGCTTTCGCAGTTCAGGATCCAGCGTGGCAACCGCAGCTTTCATTGCTTCACCTGCCATCACCAACTCTGGCAGGAACATTTCACCGCGTCCGAACGCGTCACCCACTTCATTGACGCCAACTACAAATCCATTCGAGATGGCATCCATGGGCTCCATGCCAATCGCAATAGATTCCTTGGCAAGAGCTACCGCAGTATCTACATCTCCATCAATGATGCTCTGCGCCATTTTCTTCTTTAGTTCTTCGCTCATCAAAACTCCTATAAAGAAACAAGATGAAATTGTATCTGGATGATTCGTTTCAAATTGAATTCATCACTTGCGTGAACGATTGGCAAGTGACTCTCTCTCCGTTGACAAGATAGACGATTTTACATCAAGGCCGTAAGCCGTTTTCATGATTTCTTCAACCGGGAACATTTGCAAACCAGCGCGAGTGACCTTGAGCGACGCGGCGGCGGTCGCGAATCGCACCGATTCTTCGATCTTCCAACCATGTAGCCAACCATAAATAAAACCCGCCGAATAAGTCGCCCCCGCACCACAACCGTCAACCGCGTTTACACGCGGAGCCTGGACACGTAAGATTTCATCGCCGTGAAGAACCAAGCTTCCTTCTCCGGCCAAAGTCACTAATGCCGTTTTGACTCCAGCCTCGCGCAACTTCCGCGCGACTTCCAGTGGGTCCGGTCCGTCCAATTGCGCCGCGTCTGTGACCGCCTGACATAACGCGGCGCGACCCGCGTATCGAGTCAACAAATCCGGGTCCGCATGAGCGTACTCAATATTTAGGTACACGGGGATATTCAAACGCGCAGCTTCATCCATGGCTCGCACAATGTGGTCTCCATCATACCAATCTACATACATGATGCGCGCACCATTCAGCATGGACAAATCCGCGGTGTCGAGGGTATTCAAAACACGCGGCTCGCGTTTCCAAAAATAGGTGCGCGCCCCGGTTCGGTCGGAGACATCCACTTCAAGCGGCGTGATGATATCGTCGTGCAGTCGGACTTCACCTTGAACATCCCAATCCTGTAATTGCTCCGCCAACGCGCGTCCACGCGCGTCGTTGCCAACCGCGGTTCCAATCATGCCTGTTGGGACCTCCCATTGTCGCAAGAGGCAAGCAACAATAGCGGCATCGTCAAAGACGAATTCGCTGATCTCGTGAATCAGCGCGCCGGTGTTGTGATCCGGCAGCGCCTCCACAACCAAAATGGCGACCGGTGTAAGCATTCCAAAGCCAACATATTCGGGATGTGTCATGGGATTCAGCACCTAGTAAGATTGGGATGAATTAGCTTCAACATGTCGGCGCATTTATGCGCGCAGTCTTTCGCCTTTCGGATCAAATAGCACAGTGGCAGTTACTTCCACCGTGCGGCGTCCCTCGATCAATTCGGCCTCGAAGCGATTGCCGGCCTTCGCGAGTTCAATCGGCAAATATGCATACAAAATATTCTTCTTTACTGTGTAACCGTATCCGCCACTGCGAATGCGAGTCAATACCTTGCCTTCATGGTAAATCGCTTCACCGCCATAAATTTGCGTGAACTCATTACCATCTACAACCAACGTGCAAAGTTTACGCTTGACGCCTTCGGCTTTCTGTTTGGCAAGTGCGGCTTTGCCAATGAAATCTTTCTTGTTGAGATCAACACAGAAACCAAGCCCACCTTCATAGGGAGTTTCAAGCTGCGTAACATCAGCGGTGTAGTAACGATAACCTTTCTCAAGCCGCAACGCATCCAACACTTTGTAGCCGCCAACCTCGATGCCAAATTCTTCGCCGGCCTCGAGCAACATATCCCAGACCATCGTGGCGCGATTGTATGGCAGGTAAAGTTCCCAGCCAAGTTCACCCGCATAACTGACACGTTGAGCGTACACCTTCGTTCCGTTGATTGTGATCTGCTTTGTCATTAGATACGGATGCGCTTCATTCGAAACATCATCGCTTGTCAATTTTTGTAAAACATCACGTGCACATGGCCCCCACAACGGAAGACACGCCCATTCTTCGCTGATGTCGCGAATCGTAACATCACCATCATTTTCATTTACGTGCATTTCAAGCCATGATTTATCGTTGCCGAGGAAGGCTCCGCCTGTGATAACCCAGAAATGATCTTTGCCAAGACGCGTCACGGTCACATCTGCTTCCACGCCGCCATTGACATTGCAGAACTGGCAGTATGTTGCTGAACCAATTGGCTTATCCATTTCGCTATCAGCGACGCGATTCAATAATGGCAGTGCACCAGGACCCGTTACTTCGATTTTACTGAACGGGGTCAAATCATAAAGACAGACGCGTTCGCGCGTGGCACGATGTTCGACTCCAATGCGATCAAAATACGGCGGCTTGACCCAGCCTCCCCAGTTGCGCTGATCTTCGCCCATGCGGCGCGACGGTTTGCCGGGTTCATAATAATTGACGCGCTCCCAGCCAAACTTCTCGCCGAAGACCGCGCCCATTTCCAGTTCGCGATGATATACCGGGCTGACACGATGCGGGCGCGCCCATTCAAATTCATCATTCGGGAAACGCAAGCGATAATAATATTTCACGCTCTCACGCGTCCGCTCACAAGCATATTGTGGATCATCGAAATAATTGCTAAAGCGCGTCGCTTTATAAGCATAAACATCCATTGTTGGCTCGCCGCCGATGATCCATTCCGCCATCAATTTACCAACGCCACCTGCGCCGCCATAACCATTGAGCGAAAAGCCTGCTGCCATCCACATGCCGCGCACACCCGCCATCGGCCCGAGAATGGGTTGGCAATCCGGCGAATACGCACCGGGATGACAAACCAATGTAATGATTCCAGCTTGGTCCAAAAATGGCAGACGTCGAATTGCGCCTTCAAGTAATTGTTCAAAGCGATCCATATCCGGAGGCAACGTTGTGCTGCCATGTTCCCACGGTGCGCCATCAATCCAACGCGCTAACGGATTCGGTTCGTAGCCACCGATCACGAGTCCACCTTGTTCTTGTCGCATATAAACCAAATTTTCCGGGTCGCGCAAGCATGGTGTCTTTGAATCAAATTCATGACCGGGCACTGCTTTCAATGCGATGTGTTGATGATCCACTGGAGTCGTCGGGAAATGCAGACCCGCCATCGCGGCAATGCGCGGCGCCCACATACCTGCCGCGTTGACGATGATCTCGCATCGAATCGCCCCCCTATCGGTTACGACCTCTTCAACCTCTCCCCTCGCTGACAATTTGATTCCGGTCACGCGCGTGTTGGTATAAACCGTCACGCCTAAATCTTTGGCGAACTTGACCATGCTGGTCGTCGTGGTATACGGATCAAGTTGCCCATCGCGCGGCAAATAGATCGCGCCATATAAATCTTTGTTCGTGATTTGCGGCATGTGCTTCACCGCTTCATCAGGACCGATGACTTCGCAATCCAGTCCCAATGCCTTGGCGCGGCTAACGCCTCGTTCCAAATCTTTCAGTGACTCACGTGTCGATGCAACGCGCAGACTACCAACGTGGTCGAACAATCCCAACTCGCTGTATAACTCGATGCTGTACATACGGAACTTCAACATCGTCTGTGATGTTGCAAATTGAGTCACCAAGCCTGCCGCGTGAGACGACTCTCCACTGGCGATTTCACCTTTTTCTACAAGCACCACATCCTTTTCCCCGAACTTCGCGAGATGATATGCGATTTGAGCTCCAACAATACCCCCTCCTATAACCACGATCTTTGCCTGATCCTTCATGAATAATCTATTCTGCCTTTCGATAATATTTGAACGTCTTTCGACCAAGCTTGTTCGCTTTGGCCGAGTTCTTCATAATTTCATTCTGCTTGTGCTATTTGACCATTTGCTATCAAAACCTCGACCGAATGAGGTGCAAGGTCTTCCATAGCTGACGCGTCAATTTGCCCATCGGTTACAAATTTGTCAATCTCATCAATGGTCGCAACCTGAAAATTAGAAACGACGCCCCATTTGCTGTGATCAGCAACGATGATTACCTGGCCATTGGTCCGCTCAATCATCTGCCGGACAACTTCCGCTTCTGCATTGGTCGGGACAGTACAGCCGCGCTTTATGCTGACGCCATCCACGCCGATGATAGCTTTATCCGCATAAACTTGTTTCAGGTTTTCGATTGCAAAACGTCCGGCCACCGAATTGGAGCGCGGCTGAAATTCGCCGCCGATCAAATAATGATGGAAGCCCGCGTCACCAACCTCAAGAGCCGCGTTTAGATTATTGGTAAAGATCGAAATGCTTGGATTATTCTGTATATTGCGGATCACCTGATTCGTAGTAGTACCACTGTTGACAAAAACGATGTCCCCATCTTCGATCAACGTAGCTGCCAGTTCGCCGATCATCTTCTTTTCTTCTGGAAAACTTTGAACGCGTTGAATGTATTCCGGTTCAAATGCCATGCGCTGATTAAGCGTTGCTCCCCCATGCGTCCGCTCCAAAATTCCTTTTTTCTCAAGCCACTCCAAATCCCGACGCACCGTAGCTTCCGAAGCATCCAGCATATTACATAAGTCAACCATTCGGGCAACTTGATGGATCGTTAAATATTCCTGAATTCGTTCTCGCCTCTGAGCTGGGATGAGAGGTTTGCTCATTGGAATTGATACTTCCTCAAATGAAGGATTTTGAATGTTTTGGTCGTGTATTATATGAGAATCTGAAGAAATTTGCAAGTTTTTGTTTTTTTCATTATAATTATTCACATTAATCTCTTGACTTTAGAGTAGCCGAATAGAACGGAAAGAATGTGTGATCGAACAGAACTTTAAAAACAGAAAAGCGAATACCCATTATAGACTGGCAC
>JAJYOO010000298.1 GCA_021796155.1 Chloroflexota bacterium | reverse complement strand
CACCAATCAGATTCGCGACGGTCGCTGGCAAGTAACCGAGACTCATCAAATAGAGTCCGAAGCCGCCAACGGTCGGGCCGATGCCGAGGAAAAATAAAATCGTCCAACCGCTGACGGACGTTCCAAGCCACATAAAATTCGCGAATAAACTTTGTCCGCCAAACATATTCACCGCGAGATTGAAAAGAAAGAGAAAGAGGATCGCGTTGCCGAAACCGTATAGCATCGTCGTCCACGGATCAATGGATTTATTCGACGAAGTTTTGCCCATCATGTTATAGCAGGCGAAGAAGAAACCAGTCAGCAAGCCGAACAAAATTCCCGCCGCGTTGACTTTCCATGCCGATGGATTGGCCGCGCCCGAAACAAGTACGGTACCAAATAAACTCAATCCAATTGAAATCAATTTGATGTTGTTGATTTGTTCTTTGAGAATGAAATGCGCCAAGATGGCTGTCATAGCAGGAGAACTGAATGCAAGTACAGTGGCGATGGCCGCGCCATTGAACTGAACGGAGAATGTCCACATCGAGTTGAACGAAGCCAGTATCAGTCCATACAAAACGAAGAAGGGCAAGTGTGTACGGTCGAGTCGAAAACGGTTGCGGCTGAACAATAAAAATGCGACGACAAGTGCGAAGACGACAAAACAATCGCGCCAGAAAGCCAGCACCAATGAAGGCAGATTGTAATTTTTGTTCAAATAGCTGATCAGAATTCCAGTGAACGACAAAAGCACTGTCGCACTGATGCCGATCAAATATCCCCGCGAAGAATTCTTGGCTTGGTCCCGCATAATCCTCCTCAAAAATAAAAGCCCTGCAAACGCAGGGCTTTCGACTGTGCCCCCATGGAGATTCGAACTCCAGTTTAAGCCTTGAGAGGGCTTCGTCCTGGGCCCCTAGACGATGGGGGCTTACTGTATCGCCGACTTGTGTAGGCGATGTGATGTGCAGCAGCGTGCGAAAAGATTGTGCTTCGCGAAAGCTGCCCACATCAAGCGGGCGAGATTGTAACATCCCCGTAATCAATCGTCAACGACGAACACATGTAGTTCTTTTGGGCCATGAACGCCAATGGTCAAAGTCATTTCAATGTCGGCGGTGCGCGATGGCCCGGTCACGAGCGCCACCGCCGAGGCCTCTCGCACTTCTTTTTCATGCAATGCCTCTTCCAACGATGGAATAATTTTTGATGACTTTATGATTGCGATGTGAATTTCAGACAACAAGGACGCGCTCAACGGCTGTCCTTTTGCAGACGGAATAACCAATGTGCCTGTTTCTGAAATTGCAGATACCGTGCCCGTGATGCCTGCTTTCAAATTCGAGTCAACGCTTCGAACCGCCCTCACACCGGCTTCCGTTAAACGGCCTTCATCCACGCCCTCGACTTGATCCCACATCAACGCCGCGTCGATGTTTCTAGCCTTCAAGAATTCAATCAACTTGTCATTTAATCTGGTTTGAGTAACTCGATAAACATTTCCGCTAAGCGCAGTCAATTCTTCTGTAAATCTCTCAACTAAATTTGCGCTTTGCGTTTTCGAAGGCTCTTCTTCTCTTCTTTCCCCTTTCTTCTTGATAGGAATCTCTGTGTTCTCTGTGTCTCTGTGGTGAAACTTCTCCCGAAAAGTCTTCGTTGCAAATCGCGGAAAATCCTTGCTATATCCCCAGCCAGTGAATGACGGAATCCAC
This sequence comes from Chloroflexota bacterium, assembly GCA_021796155.1. The sequence continues at coordinate 2,367 of JAJYOO010000298.1, read as the reverse complement.
ATCCATTGCGAAAACGGCGAAACGATTCTCGTTCCAATCCCTGCGAACTTTTGAGAAAGTCTGAATAATCGCGGTGACGATGCGATCGTGCTATATGCGCGCAAGCCGATTCGACTTATGAAAGAAAGCCCGATACCATCTTTCTTCTTTTCTTCTTTCTTTTCGCCAGCTCTTACGCGTGTCAACAATTTTGGCAGATCAATATCAACCGGGCATGCATCTTTGCACGCGCCGCATAACGATGACGCTTGCGCCAAATGTCCGAACTGTGCCAATCCCAATAAGCCGGGCGAGACGATGGAACCGATCGGCCCCGGATATGGCGCAATCGAGCCATCATTGCCAACGTAGGCATGTCCACCCAATTCGCGGAAAACAGGACACGCATTCAAGCACGCGCCGCATCGGATGCAATACAACGCTTCCTGTAACGCGGAATGTTGCAGGCGCGAGCGGCCGTTATCCACGATGACGAGATGACGTTCACGTGCACCATCTAATTCGTCCGCGCGGCGAGGCGAATGGATGAGTTGTGTGTAAACAGTGATCTTTTGTCCGGTTGCGGAACGCGGCAATAGCGAAAGCATCAAGGCCAAGTCATCCAGCGTCGGGACGATTCGTTCCATCCCCATCAACGCGATATGAATCGGTGGCACGGTTGTGACCATGCGCCCATTGCCTTCGTTGGTAACAATGCACAACGTGCCCGTTTCCGCCACGCCGAAGTTGACACCACTGATGCCAATATCAGCGGTTAGAAAAACTTCACGCAGAACTTTGCGCGCGGTCGCGGTTAACGTTGGAATATCTTCCGTGTATGGAATGCCAAGTTTTTCGTGAAAGAGTTGTCCTACTTCGTGACGGCGCAAATGAACCGCGGGCGTGATGATATGCGCGGGTTTTTCGCCACGCAGCTGGACGATATATTCGCCCAAATCTGTTTCGACCACGCGATGGCCCAGTGCCTCGAGCGCGTGATTGAGATTGATTTCTTCGCTCACCATGGATTTGGATTTGGCAATCAATTTTGGTAGGGGCGGATGGCCATCCGCCTCTACAATTTTTGAAATAATATTTATTGCTTCTGCCGCGTCCTTAGCACGGTGAACGACAATGCCATGTTCTGTGACCTTCGCAACAAATTTGTCGAGGTATTCATCCAAGTGTGAAATGACATCTGCGCGAATAGAGTGTGCCCGTTGGCGTCGCTCCTTCCAATCGGGCAGGGACGCGAACGCGGCGATGCGTCCGTTCACGCGGCGTTGAGCGTTGTTGTCCAACGCGATTTGTAGGGCTTCGTTCGCAATGGATTGGCGAATGTGTGTTTTGAATTGAGTCGGCGTCATTAACTTACCTTATTTCAGGCCGATATAAAGTCCGCGGCCATCCAATCCTTTTTTGTCATGAATGACTTTCAAACCTGCGTTTTTGAAGGCTCGCAGATATTCAACATGCGTGAATAAACCTAGTTCGTGACTTTCACTGAAATATTTGACTCCCTCTGAAGTCGCAACCAAATAATGAAAATCGAGAAGCGAGATTTTGCCCTTGCGTCCACTGACGTTCATGCGCGCGATTTTTAGATTGGGCTCATTCGCAAACGTGCCATGAGGCTTGCCCGTTCTCCATTGTTGTGGGGTGAACCACGGTTCGACAATCAAGACGCCGCCCGGCTTGAGATGCTGGCCCATGTTTTGAATGGCTTTGTTTAGTCGCGGGATAGTCTTTACATAGCCGATGGAACTGAATAAGCAGGTGATGACATCAAATTTTCGATGCAGAACAAAATCCAACATATTAGCACGATGAAAGCGCACACGAGGATATTTTCGGCGAGCGATCTTCAACATGCCCGGATCAAGATCAAGTCCTTCGACTTGATAATGTTGCCGAAAATGCCCAATGTGCAAACCTGTCCCGCAAGCCACATCTAGCAAAAACTTTCCGTTCGTTTTTTTGTAGCGTTGAACAATGGCATGGATCTTCTTGGACTCGGCGACATAATCTTTGCCCATGTTCAAATAGATGGTGTCGTAAATATTGGCAGATTCTCTAAACATGATTTCACCCTTCTCGATGGTTAAGCACCTCTGCGATATGAACGACGTTTTGCGGCATCTTGTTGCGATGCATACTCGAGAAAAATCTTCGTCGCTCCCGGCTCCTTGGCCTTAGGGATAATGACAGAAAGGAGCGCTCCAAACTGCGAACATTCTTCTCTAGTGTCTTCAAGAATATCTTGATATTCTTCTTCATTAGCCAAATCTTCCATTTTTAACATGTTTTGCAGTTCTACTACACGCGACGGCTGCGGCTGTCTAGGTGCGGAAGCACCCGCAGTATCTGAAGCCGATCCTCTTGCTTCTT
>JAJYOO010000297.1 GCA_021796155.1 Chloroflexota bacterium | reverse complement strand
TATCTCCACTTAAGGCATTGCGCCAGGCGATCAAAACCTACCGCGAAGCCAATTCACCAAATGCCGTAACTCCGACTCCAGCACAAAGCGGCGGTTAATCCACTTGAACCAGTTCAGAGACACGGCTTCGTCGCCGTGTCTCTGATTATTCAATAGATTTTATGAAAGGTGGAAATGCTCCCGCTAAGCATAGCACATTCGAAAAGCGTCTTGCCTGACTTGCTTCTAGGTTGTATACTGGCTTGAAGTTTTTACAGAAGATTCGGTGATAAGGAGAAGCCATGTTCACGACCGAAGGCAAAAAAATCATTCAAACTGAAAAGGCGCCAAAAGCGATTGGTCCATACTCTCAAGCCATTCTTTCAGACCATCTAGTGTTCACTGCGGGTCAGGTTGGATTGAACCCTGCGACCGGTGAACTGGTCGAGGGCGGGGTCGAAGCGCAGACGCGCCAGGTTCTGTCGAATCTCAAGGGCGTGTTGGAAGCCGCTGACTCCGGATTAAATTACGTTGTAAAAACAACCGTCTTTTTGAAGGATATGAACGACTTTGCAAAAATGAATGCGATTTACGGCGAATTCTTCTCGGAGAATCCGCCCGCGCGCAGTACGATTGCGGTTGCTGCTTTGCCAAAAGGTGCCTTGGTCGAGATCGAAGCGATTGCCATGCTGCGGCCTCCGCGCGGCGACTGAACACTGATTACTGCACACTGATTGTCTGCCACTAACATGCCTTCCGAACTTGTCCTGCTCGTAGATGACGAGCCATCCATCCTGCAATTGGCGCGTATGTACCTCGAGCGCGATGGATTTCGTGTTCAAGAAGCAAAAGATGGCGAAGCCGCGTTGGACGCCGTTTTGCGGTTGCGGCCCGCGCTGATCGTCCTGGATGTGATGCTTCCCAAACTGGATGGCTTTGAAGTCTGCCGGCGTTTGCGTGCGGCTAATAATAATGTTGCCATTCTGATGTTGACCGCGCGCGATGAAGATATTGACAAGATTCTCGGCCTTGAACTTGGCGCGGATGATTACCTGACCAAGCCGTTCAATCCGCGCGAACTGGTGGCGCGCGTTAAAGCGATTTTGCGCCGCGGGGAAGCCCGCCCCGAATCCAACGACAAGCCAATCCATCTTGATAATTTGATTATTGATCCGGCCAGTCGCGAAGTTCGCCTCGGTTCGCGGACCTTGGAACTGCGTACGCAGGAATTTGATTTGCTCTTCACCCTTGCCGGTCAGCCCGGACGCGTCTTCACGCGCGAGCAACTGCTTCAACTCGCTTGGGGCTTTGACTTCTACGGTCAGACGCGCACAGTGGATGTCCACATCGCGCACCTCCGCAAAAAATTGGAAGGCGGTAATGTCAAAATCGAAACGGTCACAGGAGTTGGGTATAAATTAGTGTTTTGATATCGCTCTTCGCGTTTTATGTTTTCTTCTCTTCGTTCCCGTCTCTGGTTGAGTTATGCGCTTTTGATCGTCACAGCTCTCGTGGTTGTGGCGATTGTTTTGATTCTTTATATTGCCAGCAATCCGTTGTTGTATCGCCAGGTTGAGACGAGACTGCGAGCTGCCCAGGAAATCCTCGCGTCTCAACCCGCGCTTTTGACTGAAATCCAGCCGGTGGATCGTCTTGCGCCAATCGCGCAGGCTTTCAACGTTCGTGTGCTGCTGTTCTCAAAGGACGGTGAATTATTGAGAGACAGTTCGAATACTGCTGCCGCGATCTCCCTGCCGATTGCGCCACTGATTCCTCGAGTTGTGCCATCTATTCGAGATTCGTCTGGGAAAATATGGTTGTATTCCCTGAAGCGCTTATCGGATGGAAACTGGCTGATGGTCGCGGCGGTTCGGCCCAGGGTCGCCATCCTTGCCGTCTTAACAGATGAGCTTCTTACGCCCTTGGCCGAAGGCGGATTGATTGCGTTGTTGTTGTCATTGATTGTTGCTTTTGCGATTGCGCGATGGGTCGCTGATCCGCTGCAGCACATCATCGCTACGTCGCGAACGATCCCGTCAGAGAATGTCAAGCCTGTTTCGGAGAGCGGTCCGCACGAGGTCCGGGAATTGACGCGGTCGTTCAATGCCATGCTAGCGCGCGTCGAGTCCGCACAAAATTCCCAGCGCGATTTCGTTGCCAACGTCTCACATGAATTGAAAACGCCGCTGACGTCCATTCAAGGATTCGCACAAGCCATTCTGGACGGCACTGCCGATACGCCGGAAGCGCGACATCAAGCCGCACAGGTGATCTACAACGAAGCCGGGCGGATGCATCGCATGGCGCTCGACCTGCTCGATCTGGCGCGGCTCGATTCCGGAACTGCGGATTTGAAGATTGCTCCAGTGAACATGACTGCTTTGTTGAACGGTATCGCGGAAAAATTTTCGCCGATGGCGTCCAATGCCGGCATCAATTTAAATGTTGATTTGGCAAATGACCTTCCCATATTCAACGGCGATGGAGATCGCTTATCGCAAGTCTTTACAAATCTTGTTGATAACGCTTTGAAGTTTACGCCACGCGAAGGCACGGTTTCCATTCGTGCGGTGCAGGATCGCGGCGAGGTTCAAGTTTCCGTCAGCGATACCGGTGAGGGGATTCCTGCGGATGCCATCCCACATATCTTTGACCGTTTCTATCAAGCCGATTCAGCGCGGGCTGGCGGAGAAAAACATGGCGCGGGATTGGGCTTGGCCATCGTGCATGATTTCGTGGTCGCACACGGTGGTAGAATCAGCGTCCGAAGCGCCCCCGGGCGGGGAACAGCCTTCATTGTTCATCTTCCGCTGAATCGAAAATAATTCCTGGTTTGAATAGTTGGAAAAATAATTTTCCATGCCTCCTTTCGTGTCGGTTATCGTCCCATGTTACAATGAACAGGCGACCATTCGTTTTCTCCTGGACGCATTGCTTGCACAGACGTATCCGCGGATGCAAATGGAAGTAATCATCGCGGACGCACTTTCACAAGATAACACGCGTAAAGTCGTCGTGGCATTCCAACAAGAACATTCTGACCTTTTATTGCGCGTCGTTGACAATGCCCTTCGTTCGATTCCGGCTGGATTGAATCTGGCGATCAACATGGCGCGCGGTGACATCATCGTTCGCCTCGACGCGCATTCAATGCCGATTCCTGAATATGTGGAACGCTGCGTGGCCGCGCTGGACGCCGGACGCGGCAGCAACGTTGGCGGCGTGTGGATGATCCGTCCCGGCGGCGACGGTTGGATTGCAGAATCGATCGCGGTCGCAGCCGCACATCCGCTTGGCGCGGGCGACGCAATGTATCGTCTCAAAGCCAATGCGGGCGCGGTGGATACGGTTCCATTCGGTGCATTTCGCCGCGAATTGATCCAAAAGATTGGCGGCTTCGACGAAGCGTTATTGGCGAACGAAGATTACGAATTCAACACGCGCATTCGTAAGTCAGGTGGCACTGTCTGGCTCGATCCGCAAATCCGTTCCACATATTTTGCACGCGCTTCACTGGTCGAACTTGCAAAGCAATACTGGCGTTATGGCTTTTGGAAGTTCAAAATGCTCAGGCGTTATCCCGGCACGTTGCGTTGGCGTCAGGCATTGCCGCCGCTGTTCGTGGCGAGTTTGATTTTCCTTGTTGTGTTTTCCCTTTTCTATGTGCTGGCACGATGGATTTTGTTCTTTGAAATTATCATTTATCTTTTCACGTTGATGGCTGCAGGGATTTATCTATTCCTCCGTCAGCGTAGACCGCTCCTCGTTCCGGGTTTGATGCTTGCGATCATCACCATGCATCTTTCGTGGGGGAGCGGATTTTTATGGAGCCTTGTTTCCGCACCATTCACCAATCATGGCTGATACGTTACGTCCCGGCCTTCGATTACGGCCCAACGAACATCGTTTTCTTCTTCTGCTCGGAGATTTAGCTGGTTCCATCTCGGCAGCCTTTCTTGCGTTATACGTTTGGAAGCAATATTCGATCTATCGTTTGGTTGAATTGGGCACGCGGCCGGAGCGCGCTGAACTGCTTGTAAGAATCAGCGTACCGTTTTGGTTTTATTTATTGCCGCTTGGCTGGCTTTTATTGATG
>JAJYOO010000296.1 GCA_021796155.1 Chloroflexota bacterium | reverse complement strand
AGTGGGGAAGATTTTCCAATCCCCAATCGCCGCCGATCAAAAAATGGCGGGCAATGAAATCACGTCGAACGGCGAGTGTGTACATAGAAGTGTTCCAGTGTCAGGTGTCAAGTGCCAGGTGTCAGGTAGCAAGCGTCAGGTTTGGTGATCGAAGATGACTTGGATTGCGTCTTCGGGAGAGCGATCTAGAAGTTGATAGGCTCGCGTGGCTTGATTTATGTTGAAACGATGTGTGATCCATTTCTCCGGCCTAGTTCGTTTGAGCGCGTTCCAGGCCGTTTCAAACCTGCGGGCTTTGTCCCAGCGCCCGGACAGTTCCGGCGCGATGGTGCTGACTTGCGAGGAGATTAGTCTGATGCGCGAACGATGAAATGCGCCGCCCAAATTCAATGCCGTGCGTTTCTCTCCGTACCACGAGCCGATGACGATTCGCCCGCTGAAGGTTGTGAGGACGATGGCATCGTCCAACGCGGAGGGCGAGCCGGAGAGTTCGAAGGTCAGGTCCGCACCGTTTTTCAAATACGCGCTGGCTTGATCGCGGAAGTCATTTGCCGCGGGATCGAGTGAATTGGATACGCCGAGCGCAAATGACGCTACGCGACGCAGCTCGTAACAATCCGCAGTGACAAGCGTTTCTATTGGAAATTCGCGGAGCAGGGCAGTTGTCAAAAGCCCGATGACGCCCTGACCAAAGACCATTACGCGTTCGCCGAAAATCGGCGCGGCATCCTGGACCAAGTTGACAGCCGTTTCCATGTTGGGAAGGAAACACGCCGATTCACAGGAAATGGATTCAGGGATTGGAAGCAAACAATCGGTCGTTGTGATGAAGTGGGATGTGTGCGGTTGAAAAGAAAAGATAAGCCTGTCTTTCCAACTTTTATCAATCGCCCTCCCAACATCAATCACTTTTCCGACAACTGCATAGCCATACGCCAGCGGGTACTTGAAGTCGCCGCGCAAGGCTGAGATAACGGAATCCGTTTCAACGTCACGCGGGAAGCGGCCCTGGTAGATCAGCATCTCGGTCCCCGCGCTGATCGCGGAACAAATCGTCTCGACCAGGACTTCGTCCGCGCCGAGAGACGGCAGAGACTCCTCGCGAAGTTCCACTTGTCCCGGCGATGTAAAGTATATGGTTTTTCGTTTCACGTTTTTATTTTATCCCCGGCCTTCGTTTTTCTTTATGGCTTTTCCTGCCACAACAAAACGAGCAGAATGACTTCGATGACTTTGGCCGGGACGCCGTAAAGTGAATCGTGGCTGAAGAACGGTACGCCTTGCGCGATCACATTCAGGCCGACCCAAATGACAAGCCAGGCGATGATCGTGATGATGATGTAAACGAACAACACCCACCAAACCAATTTATGCCTTTGTTGAAAAAATGGGATGGGCAGAAAGAACGCACCGAGCAGCCCCAAATATCCAAGCCCGTTCAATGTAAACAGTGGATCAGGACCGCCCGGAAAAAGTATTTTGTCGAATGCCGCGCCCAAATGCAATAGCGCGGTTGCGAGTACGCCGATAAGGATCACGATTTGTTTCCCGGTAAGATTTTTCATAAGATCTCCTTTTCAACAATACGGCTAAAGAACGAGAAACGGATTGCTTATTTTACCTGCCAATCCTGTGACCTGCCAGAATCAATCCCAGGCCGCCGATGAGCAAGTCGCGGCCGCGCATCAACAACACAACGCTGATCGCAACCGGCGCGGCATAACCAAAAAATCCAAGTGCGAAAACCTGGCTGGCCTCCAGCGCGCCGAGTCCGCCGGGCAATGGCACGAGGAATGAAAGCCAGCCTGCCGTCCATGCCGCGGCGGTTTGCCAAAAGCGCAGGCCGACTTGCATCGAGACTGTGATTACGGCGTACTCGCCGACCATCCCGACCGCGGCAAGCAGCGAGACAAAAATCGCGGCGAGCAATGCGCGCGGATGACGCTGGCAAAATCGTCCGGCTAAACGTTCGGAGGCGCGAATGAAGCGGGTGATTTTTGAATCCTGTGGGACGGCTGGCAGCGCGCGTAAAAATGCGGACACTGGATATACTTTTTTATAGAGCAGGAGGATATGTATCAACGGCCACGCTACCAGTGCTGCCAGCCCGATCAGACTCATGAGAGGCGGGTCGCCGTTTCTCGAGAGAATCCCGGCGTGGACGATTGCCGTTAAACCGAAGGCCAGCAAAGCAAAGTTGGCGAGGAACTCGAGCAGTTTGTCCATCACGACGGTGGACGCGGCGCGCGTATACGTCAGCCCATGATTGCGCTGAAGATACAGGATTTGCAGCGGCTCGCCCCCGACCTGCGGACCGATCGTGAAGTAGCTGACTCCAAATACGGAAATGCGAACAGGGATCAATGGAAAATATTTTACATGCTTGTTATCTGCATTGACGATGAACCACCAGCGTGCGGTAGTACACATGTAAATCAAGAGGTCCATGCTGAGGATGACGATGATCTGCCAGAGTTGAACTCGTTGGATGACCGCCCAGATTTCAAGCAGCGGCGCGTTGCGAAGGGCGGAATAAAGGAGGGCGATAAGCAGAAGAACTCCGATAAAACGCAATGCCCTATCCCTTATCCCATTGAAGCGAGGGGAGAAGGGAAATGGGATAAGGGAGTCTTGCTTTCGATGCCGCTTCACAATGCGCTTGTCCCTGCCCCGGTTGGCGGATTCTCGATCAATCGTTTCATTTCCTTCAATACGGCTTGATGAACGACCTGCGTTTCCGTCGTGCCAAGTTCCTGGACAGTAATTGGTTTTCCGATTTGAATTTGAACCGTAACAGGTTTAATACCGGATAAGATTTGCACGATAAGCTGCAATGCTGAGGCGAGCAACTCGCGTTCGTCGCGCGTGCGTTTGATTTGGACGATGGGCAGGCGCGCGGTTCTTTTCCACACTACATTGCGGACGACGATTGGCAGGACCGATGTTTCGGACGCGAGGCGAAGAAAAACACCAGCACTGTCGGTCCACACGTGTAAAGATTCGAGCGCGCCACCATAAACATCGGGATCAGGTTCAGTGTGACCTGCAGGAAAAGTCAGGATCGCTCCGCCATTCCGCAAATGCGCGCTGACATGTCGAACCAGCGCGACGCGTTCGGCTGCATCATCGGTTACATAAAAGAGTCGTTCACTTAAGTTGGGGAGCGATGAAAGAAATGGTCGATTCAATGCGATGGCACGTAAATCGTCGCGGCGCAGCGCGCAGAACAGCGCCAGTGTGTCAGTCATACCGGGATGATTGGATAAAGCCAATAGGGGACCGGCCGGCAGCCGGTCCGCGCCAAAGACCCGCACATCGCGGACGTAGTGCCGGGTTGCGCTGCGTGATGCATAAGCCAATCCGCCCGCGCCGATCATCGCATCGAAGTCAATGATTTGACTTGCAAACTTGCGCGCCGCGTTGCGAGATAAGAATCTCGTTGCGTTCGCAAGCCGATGACGATTCTGAACCCCCAGAGCGTTGACGAGATCATCGAGATTGATTTGTGTCAGCGCGTCGATGGCGGCCGGCATCTACTCGGGTTCCATCGAGAACTCTAATGGATAGCCCGAAAGCCGCGCCGCAAAATGTGCTTCGTTGATTCGCCGCTGTGCTTCGGGCTTGGGCAGAGTCTGAACGTAGGCATTGCCGTTGACGTGCGCGGTGTACATGATGTGGGCCGCGTTGGCGGTGGGAAGCAAAAAGATCGTGATCAGAATGTGGATGACGAAATCCATCGGCGTGACATCGTCGTTGTGGATAATGACTCGGTAAAGCGGCCCCTCTTCGGTTTGTTCCTGCTCATCGGGATGGATTTTTGGAACGGGCAGAGTTTTGGATGGCATGAGGAGATTATAAGCCCGCCGCCCACCCCACCCGTCACTGCGTGACTGCCGCGCGATCCCCAAATTCCCGGGAAATTTGGGGGGCAAGGATAGGCAAGTCAATTCAACTGTTTCATCTCTTCCTCGGTCAGGACAATATCGGCTGAATCGAGATTTTCCTTTTGATGTTTCGCATCGAATGACATCGGGATCGCGATGACACATGACTGATTGATTAACCATGCCAACGCGATT
>JAJYOO010000295.1 GCA_021796155.1 Chloroflexota bacterium | reverse complement strand
TGATTGTGTTGATTATCCTATTTCGCCCTTTGCTCTTTGCCTCCCTCGACCCTGTTGCGGCGGAGGCGCGCGGCGTGCCTGTGCAAACTCTTTCGATTTTGTTCCTGTTTGTATTGGCGTTGACCGTTTCGCAGGCGGTCGAAGTGGTCGGTGCGTTGCTGGTCTTTGCGCTGCTGATAGTCCCGGCTGCGTCGGCAGAACGTTTTGCGATAAAGCCATTTTCTGTTTTGATCCTGTCGGTCGTTATCAGCTTGTTTTCCACCTGGTCGGGCCTATTGCTTTCGCTTGTTGGACATCAACCCGCCAGTTTTTATATTGTGGCATTCACCTCGTTGTTTTATATTATTTCACGCCTTGCCCCGCGTTTCCGTATTCCGGGCAGGTACCGGGAATTACCGCATCCCAGCCGGGAAGTGTGATGCTGATGAGCAGACAAGCGGATAATATGGAATGCCGAGGAGATCTTTTGGAGGAATTCAATTATGAATTCTAAATCTGACCTGATGGGCGAAAAGATTCGAGCGGCCTTCGAAGCGAACGGCCAGCGCCAAACGGCCGCGAAAAGTCAAATAGCGGAGCGGCTCGCGAAGATGGGCGCCAGCCATGCCGATTTCACTGTGGAAAAACTGTGGCGCGAACTTCGCCGCTCCAACCCGCATTTGGGACGCGCAACCGTATTTCGCGCGGTCGAGATGTTGGTCAGTCAGGGATTGTTGAATCGAATTGATTTTCCTGACGGTAGCCACAGTTACCGCGCCTGCGGTGACCACCACCATCATCATATCACCTGCGTGCAATGTCACTGCGTGGTGGATATTGATATTTGCCCACCGCTTGAATTTGATTCCATTGCGCGCCAGACGGATTTCGTCATCGAGGGGCATTCGCTGACCCTCTTTGGCGTTTGTGCAGACTGTCGGAAACAGAAATAGTCTGCTTTTGTAGAAAAAATTATGACCGCGACACGTTTTGACGTCGCGGCCATTTTGTTTTTACTTGCGTTTGAAATTGTTTACCAATTCTGACGAGTAGCGGGTGAGTGGCTGGTTATATTGCGGCCATTGTCTTCAACTGGCTCGAACGCAGACTGGATGGCGATTCTTCCGGGACCTGTGACGCGCAACCAAAGATAACGTAATGAGAACGCCGCCAGACCGCCCAACAACAAACCAGCAATTTGCTGGGCGCCGCCAAAGCCGACACCGGGGTGCTCGAAATGAAGCTGCATTGTTACGGTCGGATCTTTGAAGATCAGTGCAGTCGGCTTGATCAGGACGGACTGTCCCGGAGCGAGGTCTCGGATGAAGACATTGCCTGAAGCGTGGAGCAATAGAAGCCCGGGCATTTTGCCTGCCGTGAAACGGTCCAGCATTTGTCCAATGGGATAATGGGTTTCGGTTTCGTCCCCATTTTGGGTTTGAAACCAGATGTTTGTATTGGTCCAACTGTAATCAACCTGGCTGGTCGCCACCAGCATAAAATGTTCGCGGACATCCACAGCCTGCCCCGGCTGCAAAGGAATCGGCAACAACTCGCCAGGGTTATCGCGCGAGAACGCGATGTGACCGGGACCTTTGGCTTGAGTCATGAAGACTGGCATGCCTGCCAGCGCGCGTTTCCATGCGCCTTTCATGGACATCATGGTGACATTGACCGCGTTTTCCTTCCACAGCAAAACGTGGTGGGCAAAGTAAACGCCATCTTCAGGAGAAAGATTGAAGTCCGCGACCGGAACGTACAAACCCTCGATCTGGCACGACGATTTGCCGATCTGCAATTTGGTCATGTCTTTGCGGCCGGGAACTTCAGTCCAGCCGGTCGGCGTGACGATATCTTTGATGTTGATGACCGCGCCGCAGGCCGGGCAACTTAACGTAGTGCCGTCTGAAACTGTGCCGCACCAATTGCAGGTGTAGCTTCGTCCCGCGACGGGAGCAGAAGGTGTTGCGCTCATGGCCGTCTATTCCGTTGTGTGATGAACGTACATGGACTGAATGCCGACGCGGCCAGGCCCGATCATTTGTGCCAGGCTCATCGCTGTCCCGCCGAAGATGCCGGTCGTCAATTGCTGCATTTGGACATTCATCTGTACCGACGAATCCTTATAAAGATAAGCGCCAGGTTCAATCAAAATCGATTCTCCGGGTTTCAGGGTGCGTTCGAAAACGTTGCCGTATCCATGTAACAAGAGCAGACCAGATTGATTGGTCGTGACAAAGCGATCCATGTACATGCCTTGTCCGCCAAACAGAATATTTCGCAATCCTTTGATGCGTTCGAAGCTGTAGGCGATGTTGTAAGAAGCCAGAAGAAAAGCATGTTCGCGCACATCAATTTCCATTCCGGGATGAAGCGGAAGTGCAACCAGCTCGCCAGTTGCATCGCGCGAAAACGCGACGCGTCCCGGGCCTTGCGCGACACTGATCAAAAATGGCATCCCGGCTAACATCCGTTTTGTGCCGCCCGGCAATTGCATTGTGGACATCGGAACTTGCGGATCTTTCCAGAGCATCACGTGATGCTCGAAATAGACCGCGTCGCCTTGCGCCAGATTGATCTCCGCGACTGGAACGATCTCGCCCTCGACCTGACATGTGCTATTTGCAAAATGGAACTCAGTCATGTCTTTGAGCCGCGGCGCTTCGCGCCATCCTGATTCGCTGACCACATCCTTCAGGTCGAGCGGCGCACCGCAAAATTGGCAGGATAAAGCTGTCTTGAGATTGAGTCCCTGACACCAATTACACTTCAGGCGTTCCACTGCATCTGAAACATTTTGAGCTGGTTGTACCATAATGACTGATTCCTTCCTTTGGCGTTGGAATTTGTAAATCTTACCTTTTGGCTCCTAATTTAACCACAAGAAAGGATTCTGGGGATGACCCATTTGTGGGAATCATCCAGGCCAACCGTTATTACCAAAGGATGGGAATCAGCCGTTTTGTAGAACGAGCATAGGCGCGGTATCTATCACCAAATTCATCGGTGAGGAGTTTTTCTTCAATGTTGATTCGGTAAGCCAATGCCGGAAATAGCATTAGTGGAATCACGAGCAGGCCGATGATGCTGGAATATCCGATGGATATTCCCAGCGCGATCAATAACAAACCGCTGTATCCGGGATGGCGTACAAACCGGTACGGGCCCTCGGTGACTAATTTATGCCCTGTTTTGATTCGGAGATATCCGGAATATTGATTCTTCAAAGCAGCGCGTGACCAAACGCGCACGATCAGTCCTGCCAAAATGATAATCAGTCCTGCCATTTCTAATTCGAGGGCGCGCGGAAGGAAGGCTGGTAGGAATTGATATTCGAGCACCGGTGCGAAGAAGGCCGCGGCGAATCCGGGGATGATCCACCAAAATGAACGGTTGCCAGCCTCGGTCCGAATGGAACCGGTTTGTCCGCGATCCCACCACAGATAAATCACGCCGCCTGCTCCGTAAAAGATTCCAACGCCCAGCAGGAACCACCCCAGAAAATTTGTCGCGGTGCTCTCCAGAGCGAGCAGGGAGAGGGTCAGTGCCAGTGCGTTTCCGACTATAAGGAAAAAGAGGCGCAGGAATTTGTTCATTCTTTCTCCGTTTCTTTTTTATTGCCATTTGTTTCGAACAGTTTTCGAAGGCCTTTGTTCTTTACGCTTTCTGAAATTGCCAGACTGGTGAAGGCTGAAATTACGATCAAAATGAATTCCCATGGATGAAGTGGTGCGAACTTGAAGAGTTCACGCAGGAACGGAGCCGCCAGAACCATTGAAAGGAAAAAGACGGTGCCGCCTGAAACCCACCACAACGCCTTGTTTGGAACGCGGAGAGTTTTCAGGATCGAAAATTTCACCGAACGGTTGGCGAAGATCAGGCCGAGATTACCAATGACCATGCAGACGAATGAAATCATCCGCGCTTCGCCTGCGCCGTAGCCTTTTGTCAGGATGTATGAATAGACAGCGAGCGTTACGGCGAATACCCCCAATCCCTGAATCAGGCCGGAGACGAGCATGGATCGTCCGAAGAGCGGCTCGTTGATTTGACGCGGTGGTCGTTGCATGATATCCGGCTCATCCAATTCGCCCTCGAAGACGATGGTGCAG
>JAJYOO010000294.1 GCA_021796155.1 Chloroflexota bacterium | reverse complement strand
AATACGCCTGCGCGGCGAGGCAGTATCCCATTCGAGTTGTTGCAGGTTCTGAATTAATTGAGCCGCAGCGTCAACCGTGTTCGGCGCGGCGACAAAGTTATCATTGTCGGCGCGCAAAACCACTCCGCCAACGTGATGATTTGCAATCAAATCATAAATTTGAGACTGGCTGCTGGTATCGGTCCCAGTGAACGAGACCAGGAACAACTGTCCGACACGCTCCGCGGGCGTCATCTGATCAAAAACCTGGCGGACCGACGCCGGAGGCGCGGCGGTCTGGGCTGCGACTGGAGGCGGGCTGCCAATCGAAGTAACGATCAGCGCCGCGAACAGGGCCGCGAGAAAAGCGCGCCGCAGTCTCATTGTCCGAACTGCTTAAACGGAATCATGCCTGTCTTCCCACCTTTTGAAGCGCAAGCTTTGGATCATCTGTGAAAATCCCATCCACGCCCCAGCCGTGGAGGCGAATAATATCATCCGGCTTGTTCACCGTCCAAACATGGATGCGCCGGTTGAGACGATGCACACGTTGAACCTGCTGCGGACTTACATCCGTGAGATACGGATGCAAAGCAGCATAATCGCCAAACGAAAAACCAAATGAACGCGCCCATACGCCCAGCAATCCATCCAACGCCAGCAGTCCGCGCGGAACTTCAGGGAGCAGGCGCGCGGCCTTCGTCAGGTTGGACGCGAGGAAGGATGAAAAGATCACACTTTTTTCGAGCGCATGTTTCTTCACCAGCGCGCAGACTTTTTCCGTCAATTGGTCGCGCGGCGCGGCATAATTAGTCAACTCAACATTGATAAAAATATTTTTGCCGACCGTTTCAAAGACTTCGCTCAACAAAGGAATTTTTTCGCCGCAAAACTTTTCAGAAAAGAAACTGCCCGCGTCCAGCGAACACAGGTCCGTTGATTTCATCTGTGATACGCGGCCATGACCATTCGTTGTTCGATCTACAGTCGGATCATGGATCACAACGATTTCGCCATCCGCGCTGAGCTTGGCGTCGAGTTCAATGGCATCGGCGCCTTTGTCAAGCGCCTGTTTGAAAGATGCGAGTGTATTTTCCGGCGCATGTGCCGAGTCGCCGCGATGTGCAAAGATAACGGGTTTGGGGAGATCGGTGAGCATGATTAGCGTTTGTCGTTTTGCGTTTTGCGAAGATAAAACGAAAATCGCAAAACGTATCAATATTATATTTCCACAAAATACGCCTGCGCGGCGCGGTCAATCATCTCACGCGACATGGAAGGCGGAACAGCCAAATAGGATGAAATGTCGAGAATTTGATCGCACAAGTCGCGCGGATGCGAAGCGCGCAGTTTACGATTGCGTTTGATGTACCATTCCTGCAAAAGATATGCGAGACCCTGATCGTTGTATTCGATCTTTTTGTCCGCGGACACGCGGCGGAAGATTTCGCGATATTCTTCGTAAGATGGATCACCGATCTCAACCTTATGCCGCAGGCGGCGAAGAAACGCTTCGTCCACGAGGTCTTTTGGCGGGAGATTCGTCGAGAAGACGATCAGCACATCAAACGGCACCTCGACCTTTCGTCCGGTGTGGAGGCGCAGGAAATCCACACGGTTCTCAAGCGGGACAATCCAGCGATTCAACAAATCACGCGGGCGGACTTGTTGTCGTCCGAAGTCATCAATCAAAAGGATTCCGCCGTTTGCCTTGACTTGAAACGGTGCTTCATAAAATTTGTGCGTGTCATCGAAGACGAGATCGAGACCTTCGAGAGTCAGTTCACCGCCAACAACAATGAACGGACGGCGAATCTTTACCCAGCGCGGATCGCGCCGCGTATTGGATCGCAACCCGCCCGTGCTTCCTCCGCCAGTTTCAGCCTCCGGTGCAAGCTTATGGCTGACCGCATCGTAAACTTTGATGACCTGGCCATCCAGATAAAGCGCGAATGGAATGTACATACTCTGGCTCAACACGAGATTGCCAAAGGCGCGGGCGATGCTGGTCTTGCCATTGCCTGGAGGACCGTACATAAAAATGGACGTGCCAGAATTCAACGCCGGGCCGAGCCGTTGAAACGTGGATTCAGAGATGACCAACTGCGAAAGGATTTGCCGCATCGTGCGAGTAGTGACGGTCATGCGCCCGCTCTTTTGGCGGCGGATCGCTTCGTTGTAAACTTCAAACGGAACCGGCGCCTGGCCAGCATATTGACTGCGTTCAAGCGCTTCACGGGCGCGCGTGTTCCCGGCACTGGTGATGCCGTAGGTGTACGCGCCTTCACCCAGTCCGCCCTGAGACGATCTCACCTCGATGAATTTTTCCTGTTTCAACGCGGTCAGCAGTTGATCGGTCACACTTGCAAAAGGAAGTGCAATCTCCTCGGCAATTTTGAATCCGGTCATGTAGCCACGCGAATACAACACTTTTAGAACCAAATCCTGCAACCAAAGTGGCGAAAGCCCGGTATCTTCCAGACTGTTAATCTGGGGCGGGACAAATGAAACATTGGACGATGATGGATAAGTCATGCCGCCTCACCTGCTCAAGAAAATGAAAAATTGTCGAACGAATTGGATTATAGCACGCCGAGCAAAAACCGCTCCTAACAAACACATTTCGATTGGACAGGTCAATTGTCACAGAGGCACAGAGTCTTTTTACCTTTGTGCCGAGTAAAAGCCATCCTCGTTTATAATCACGCATTATGAATCTATCCGTAGTCATTCCTGTTTACAACGAAAAAGATAATGTCGAAGTCATCATCAAACGCGTCAGAGATTCAAAGCTGGCGCGTGAAATCGTCATCGTGGATGACGGCTCAGTGGATGGAACGCGCGAGGTTTTGAAGAAATTCGATAATACAGACGGCTTGCGCGTTATCCTGCATGAAAAGAATAAAGGAAAAGGCGCTGCCGTTCGCACCGGACTGGAAGCGGCCACCGGTGACGTGATTTTGATCCAGGACGCCGACCTCGAGTACAGTCCGCGCGATTATCCGGTCCTGCTCCAGCCGCTCGAGGAAGGCATCGCGGACGTGGTCTACGGCTCGCGCTTTTTGGGCGGGCCGCGTCGAGTTGCGATGTATTGGCACATGCTCGCCAACCAGCTATTAACTTTCATGACAAATGTTTTATATGACACGATCCTGAGCGACATGGAAACCGGCTATAAAGTTTTCCGCCGCGAAGTCATCGTCGGAATGAAGTTGCGTGCCAACCGATTCGACTTCGAGCCGGAGTTCACCGCAAAAGTTCTTAAACGTCATTATCGAATTTATGAAGTGCCAATCTCGTTCAATCCCCGCGATTATTCAGAAGGAAAGAAGATCAAACTCCAGGACGCTTTTGCCGCCGTATGGACGTTATTGAAATATAGATTTATGGATTAAATTTGTAGGAGCGACTCGCCAGTCCCCCCTACATTTTTTACCCGAACAGTTCCACGCACAGCGCTTCCAATCCATCCAGCGCGACACGGACAGAATCCGAGACGCCCTGATGATCATCCGTTTCAGTTTGAACGGCAATCACGAGCGTATCCGGACGAAAATCTTTCGGGAAGACTTTGAAGAACAGCAACAAATCTGTCGCAGGTGTGAAGACGCCGGCATGACGAAGTTCATCAAGCCGAAATAATGCGATATCGCCCGGAGCCGCGTCCGGAATGCGCGCCGCAGCGATGATCAAAACGACATCTGGGGAAACATTTTCAATTGCGCGCAAATGCTTTTCGGGAACCAGACCGCCATCAATCAACGGGACATTTACCTTCCCCTGCAAACGCTTGACCAGAAAACAACCCACGCCTTCATCCCCGCGCTGGCGGTTGCCAATGCCAAGGATCAAAACTTTCTTGTTTTCGATGCGCGGTCCAAGTTCGTCAATCACGTTTTGATTTCATTCCATTCTTACACTGGTCACGTTAAACGTGACTACCGTATCAAACCACCCGACTGGCGGAGATCAATTCTCCGCCAGTTTTCCTTTTATTGTTACTTATTTTTATGGCACAACATTCACCGTGTAATCCAGAACGTAATCGCCCGCCGCATAATCGGATGTTCCATCATTGATCTGGCCGGTGAATGTGGCAGTTGTTGTGAGATGATGTTGC
>JAJYOO010000293.1 GCA_021796155.1 Chloroflexota bacterium | reverse complement strand
GAAGTACAATTCATCCTCGTCGCCCTCGACAATAAGATGCCCGCCCGCAGCCAACCAATTCAATCCGAGACGGATTGTTACCTCGCGATTCGCAGTCGCGACAGCCAATTCCGAGACTTGAACTTTACCCTCGCGCTGGTTGATGGCAAACTTTGCCATACCCGCAAGACGCGATAAAAATTCATCCGTCTTTTCTGCTGCTGGTGAAACAGCCAAAAGATAAATCGTTTTTGGCTTGACGGTTTCCAGTGCAGCGCGCAATTCGGCAGGAGATGGGGGAGTTGTGTAAATGGCGAAATCGTCGGCCTGGTGCAACTCAAGGCGAGACTTTCCCTTTGATTTATCCGGACCCTCTGCCCAAACTAAAGTTGAAGATTGCAAGTTGAAGGTTGCGGGCTGGAGACGTAAATCCCGAATATCGATTTTTGACTTTCGAATCCCGATTGGCTTTTCTTCGACACTGCGGAATTCTTCGAATTGCAATGTGACTTGCCTCTGCCCGCGATATGTGAATGTGCGCAGGGAATAGGCGATGTCAATTTTGTTGTCATCTTCCGGCAGCTCTTCGTCCGCGCCATTCCACCAAATCATACTTTGTGTGTTGCCATCCCTGTCTTCAACATTCAAACGACGATGTTCTTTTGCTTTCCCAATCGTGGAAACGGATTTCAAATGCACGTCGCGCGTTGCCAAAGTTAATTCTGGATTCCCTGCACCAAACGGAGCCATGGATTCCAATGCCGCGGCGAGTTCAAGATTGATCTCGTTTAACCCAAGCCACGCGTCGACTTGTAGTGTTGGTTCTTCGCGGACGATCTCGCCGAGTTGCTTTTCGACAGCTTTGCCGAATCCTTTGCGGAAGGCGGGCAGGTTATCCGCTTGCAAAGATAACCCCGCCGCCATGGGATGACCGCCGAAGCTGAGAAGCAAATCTTTATTCGCAGTAATGGCTTCGGTGATGTGAAGTCCATCCACTGAGCGAGCCGAGCCGCGCAAAATGCCATCATCGGATTCGGTCAGGAGCAAGGCCGGTTTGTGATAACGGTCAACGAGTCTATTTGCCACAATGCCAACCACTCCGCCGGGCCAATCACGGTGAGACAGGATAATGGCAGGTTCGGTAAGCAAACCGGGGTTCTGACTTAGTTGCGCCTCCGCCGCCTCGTAGACTTGACTCGTCAACAATCGGCGTTGGGCGTTCAGGCCTTCTATCTGTATTGCAAGGAGGCGCGCACGCGATGGGTCTTGTGTAAGCAGAAGTTCGACGGCGGGGTTGGCATCGCTTAATCGTCCCAGTGCATTCAAGCGCGGCGCAAACGTAAAGCCGATGGTTTCTTCGGTCAGCGTTTCGAGATTTGCGCCCGCAAGTTCCGCCATCGCTTTCAAGCCCAGTCGTTTTGTTTCTCGTAATGCTTCAATGCCTTTTTGCGCGAGCGCTCGTGTTTCGCCTTTGAGCAGGGCCACGTCCGCGATGAGGCCGAGGGCGACTAGGTCAAGGAGTTCGCTACTCGATGCTCGAGATTCGATGTTCGAGTATCGAGTAGCAAGTAGCGCTTCTGCCAATTTATATGCCGCACCCACTCCCGCCAAATTTGCAAGCGGATGATCTGAGTTCAACAACTTTGGATTGATGATCGCTTTTGCGTTGGGAAGTGTCTCGCCTAAATCGTGATGGTCGGAGACGACCACGTCCACGCCGCGCGAGTTGGCGTAATCAATGGCTTCGTGGGCGGTGATGCCTGTGTCGCAGGTGAGGATTAACTTTGCGCCGTTGTCAATGATCGGTTTGAGACTCTCGATGTGAACGCCGTGACTCTCCTTGCCGCGAATGGGAATGTAATAAGTTGCGTTTGCGCCAATGGCTTGAAGTGTTTGCACGAGCAGGGTGGTGGATGTTTGTCCATCCACATCGAAGTCGCCCCAAACGCAGATCGTCTCTTTGTTGCGGGTAGCCAAGTTGATGCGTTCGACGGCAGGTTCAATATTTGGGAATGGCGTGGATGGAAGCGCGTCGGGATGCAGGAATGCACGCGCCGAAGCAGTGTCGTTGATGCCGCGTCGGACAAGAGTCTGCGCGATGAGCGGAGGCAGGTTCAAGTCCGCGAATGAAGCGGGTACGACAACAGTGTAAGGGTCAAGCCAGCGAGTCACGTGTCCAGTATCCTGTGTCAAGTGTCAGGTGTCAAGTTAACCACAAAGACTCAAAGGCGCTAAAAAAACTGGTGACTTTGAGTCTTGGTGACTTCGTGGTGAGATTATAGAGGTTCGAAGCGTGCGGTAAAGTGTCTCAGTAGTTCTGGAGCGTAGGTGAATTTGTATCCGCGAACTTTATCGGCGCGTGATTTGATTCTCGCCGCGCAATCGGCGACATAATCCAAATGGCTTTGCGTGTACGTCCGGCGCGGGATGGCGAGACGCAGCAATTCAAGTTTTGGATAGATCATTTTGCCTGTATCGGGATCGGGGTAAGCGAACATGACCGAGCCGATTTCGACTCCACGGATCGCGCCTTCGCGGTAGAGTTCGACGCACAGCGCCTGACCAGGGAATTCGCTTTGCGGGATGTGCGGCAGGACAGCCGCCGCGTCGAGATAAACAGCGTGCCCGCCTGCGGGTTGGATGGTGGGGATGCCCGCTTCATTGAGACGCGCCGTCAGGTACGCAGTTTGGCCGAGGCGATAGGCGAGATACGATTCGTCGAGGCCTTCGTACAAGCCCACAGCCATTGCATCAAGATCACGACCTGCGAGTCCGCCGTAAGTCGGGAAGCCTTCGCGCAGGATCAATTCGTTTTTGATATTCTGAAAAAGCGACTCGTCATTCAAACATAACAAACCGCCGATGTTGACAATCGCATCCTTCTTTGCGGACATGGTCATGCCGTCGGCGAGAGAAAACATTTCGTGCGCGATGTCTTTAACAGACTTCGACTCGTAGCCGCGCTCACGCTGTTTGATGAAGAAGCAGTTTTCGGCGTAGCGCGCCGCGTCGATGAAGAACGGGATTCCGTTCGCGTGGTAGACATCCGCAATTGCTTTGAGATTTTCCATCGAGACGGGCTGACCGCCTCCCGCGTTATTTGTAACAGTCACCATCCCAAACGGAATGGTCGCCACCCCGACCTTTTGAATGAAGGCGCGCAACTTGTTGATATCCATGTTGCCTTTGAACGGATGCGGATTGGTGATGTCAAAGGCTTCGTCAATGACAAGGTTGGTTGGGCGTCCGCCGCGCGCACGTATGTTGGCGTCAGTGGTGTCGAAGTGCATATTGCTCGGGACATACTGCCCGGGCTTGACCAAACATGCCGACAAAATATTCTCGGCGGCGCGTCCCTGATGGGTGGGAACGAAATACTTGAAGCCGAAAATATCTTCGACCGCCGCCTTGAGCCGATGGAACGAACGCGCCCCCGCATACGATTCATCGCCGCGCATGATGGCTGCCCATTGCTCCGAACTCATCGCGCCGGTGCCTGAGTCGGTTAATAGGTCAATGAAGATGTCTTCGGCTTTCATCGAGAACAGGTTGTAGCCTGCTTCTTTGAGGGACTTTTCTCTTTCGGCAGGTGGAATGAGGCGGATTGTTTCGGTCACTTTGATGCGGAAGGGTTCGGGGGGGTAATTCATGAAGTCTCCAGTTTTCAGTGGAAGAACCGTCCACGAATTTATTGCCACGAATAAACGAATGGACGCCGTTCGAGTATTCGTGGCCTTATTCGTGGATGGCCACTTTGATGCGTGATTGAATTATACTTGCGCCATCCCATCTTCAAAAGAGAGACAGCCATGGCCACATCCGATAACTCCCCCGCTCCCCGCAGTAAACTTTTGCTTGCCTGGATGATCGTTTCCCAAATTGTCAGCGTCCTTGCCATTGTGGCGGCGGCGGCTCTCGCCGTGTTCGGCATCCTGCTGGACGGCTCACTCAAATTCAGTTACATCGTGATTTACGTATTACCGCTGTTGTTGCTGATTCCCATCATCGGCTCGTGGGTGGCCTTTAAGCGCCGCAACGAAAAACTCGCGTGGATTTTGACCTCGTTCCCCGTGGTCTATCTTTGCGTTGAGCTTGCGCTTGTCCTCGGCGGCGTTGTGTAA
>JAJYOO010000292.1 GCA_021796155.1 Chloroflexota bacterium | reverse complement strand
ATTCAAACCGTCGGAACATTGTGGGCTGTGGACATTGTCAGCCTGATCGTCTTCGCCGGATTCCTGAAATGGATATAGATTAATGGAGAAAAAATGCCTAAAACTCAAAATCGCGCCGTGATGAATTGGATCTACACTTTCGTAGGCGTCGCGATGTTCCTCGTTGTCTTCGGCGGCCTGGTCCGTCTCACCCGTTCCGGCCTGTCCATCGTCGAATGGAATCCCGTTTACGGCGCGGTCCCGCCGCTCAACCAGCAACAATGGCAAACAGAATTCGCCAAATATCAGCTCACACCTGAATATATCAAAGTCAATTCGGGCATGACGCTCGATCAATATAAAGTCATCTTCCTGCTCGAGTGGTTCCACCGTTTCATCGCTCGCTTCGCAGGTCTGATCTTTACCATTCCCTTTTTTGTATTCTTCTTTAAGAAAACAATTCCGTGGAAGGAAATTGGGCTGTACGTGGCGTTGGGATTTTTATTCCTGGCACAAGCCGTGATGGGATGGTACATGGTCTCAACGGGATTAGAAGACCGTCCCTCCGTCAGTCAATATGCACTGACCGCCCACCTTTTCCTCGCACTGACTTTGATCGGTGTGTCGTTATGGACGGCTTTCGGCCACCAATTCGGCTTTAGCAATGGCAAAGCAAAATGGTCAACGGCCAGTAAAATTGTCGCCGCTGGATTATTCGTCCTGCTCATCCAGATCGCCTACGGCGGATTCACAGCCGGCCTCAAAGCTGGTCACATCTCCGACACCTGGCCGCTTATGCTCGGACAACTCATCCCGCACGGATTGCTGAGTCAGGTCGAGCCGCCGCTGCTAAATCTGATTGACGCACCTGCCACGGTTGTCTTCATCCATCGCTGGTTCGCCTTCGTTGGGCTGATCGTCGCGGTATGGATTTACTGGCTGATACGCAAACAGAATTTCTCAGCCGAGATCATGAAAAGCATCAACCTTGTATTGGTCCTCGTCGTCCTGCAAATTGCTCTTGGAATTCTTGTCATTTTGTATCACGTCAACATCCCGCTGGCGCTTCTCCATCAAGCCAACGCACTGGCTTTATTCTCGGCCACGATCTACGTTCTGCACCGTTTGCGCGCCGCAGACGCAAAAGCATAATCTTGAATTAGGAACCCGCGCCGAAAATCTTCGGCGCGGGTTCCTCTTATAAAGGTTTGGAATGCGGAAGCTTGCTTCCGACGACTAAAAGTCAGACAGCAAGCCGTCCGACCCCAAAGTTTTTCATCAAGGATGATTATGATGGACAATTTTTTTGCAGTCAATTATCCCGGTCCGGCCTTTCAACTCTTCGGCGCGTCACATATCTTCGCACTGATTGCAATCGTTTTGCTCAATCTCTTTATCATATTCCGCTTCAAAAAGGCCAATGAAAAAACAAAACACAACATCCGCTGGGCACTTGCCATCATTTTGTGGACCAACGAAATCGGCTGGCATCTCTGGCATATCTTCACCGGCACGTGGACGATCCAAACAATGCTGCCGCTCCATCTTTGCAGCGTTCTGGTCTGGACAGGCGCGCTCATGCTCGTCACCAAAAACTACTCCATCTATGAGTTCTGTTATTTCCTCGGCATCGGCGGCGCATTTCAAGCTGTTCTGACGCCTGACCTCGGCATTTACGGCTTTCCACATTATCGCTTCTTTCAAACTTTTATTTCGCACGGCCTGATCATCACTGCCGCAATTTACATGACCGTCATCGAAAACTTCCGCCCAACCTGGAAATCCATGCTGCGCGTTTCGATCTGGATGAACATTTACATGGTCATCGTCTATTTCATCAACTCAGCCATCGGCAGTGATTATTTGATGATCAATGCCAAGCCCGCCACCGCCAGCATCCTCGACCTGCTCCCGCCCTGGCCTGTTTATATTATCTACATGGAAATCCTTGGCGTGGTGACATTCCTGATTCTTTATCTGCCCTTCATCATCAAAGACTGGCGGACAAAATATGTCACCGCCCGCGACAGCGCCGTCAGATTGGACAAGCTCGCGAAATAGCTTCCCGCTTCTTATCCGGACCTCGAAGCGGCTCCCGCCAAATCAATCTTTTCCAAATCCGCGCATCCCCGCCTGCGTATCCCCCGCACTGTCAACCCTCTCCTGTCAACCCTCGCCTTGACGACAATGCGTCCTGCGTTACAATTAGTTTCTCCGGGGCGATGGCGGAATCGGCAGACGCAGCGGACTTAAAATCCGCCGGTAGAAATACCTTGAGGGTTCGACCCCCTCTCGCCCCACAAGTCAACGTCATTGCGAGCCACCGCAGGTGGCGTGGCAGTCTCTTCACAAAAAGATTGCTTCGTCGTGCAGACGCACTCCTCGCAATGACATTTTTATTACAGTGTACTGCGTAAAGATTTGAACCAAAACTCCGTCATTTATGAAAACTCGACAAAAGCCGGATCAAAGATTTATCCAAGAAGCAGTAGAAAGGTCAACCATGTTTTTCGACCGCCAAAAACTGGAAGAGTTGGAAGACAAAGCGCTGGCTCCTTACGGCGTGCGCAGCAGGGACAGCAAAGGCCGCGCTTATCTCGATCAGGAGCCTGAATACCGCACAGCCTTCCAACGCGACCGCGACCGCATCATCCACACCACCGCCTTCCGCCGACTCGAATACAAGACGCAGGTTTTCATCAACTTTGAAGGCGATTACTTCCGCACCCGTCTGACCCACACGCTCGAGGTCACACAGATCGGACGCACCTTGGCGCGCGCGCTGGGCGGCAACGAAGACCTGGTCGAGACCATTTGTCTCGCGCACGATCTTGGCCACTCACCCTTCGGTCACTCCGGCGAAGTCGCCTTATCCCGCCTGATGAAAGACTTCGGCGGCTTCGATCACAACAAACAGTCGCTGCGCATCGTCACCGAACTCGAACAGCGCTACCCCGAATTCCCCGGCCTGAATCTGACCTGGGAAGTGCGCGAAGGCATGGTCAAGCACGAATCGGAATATGATATTTCCGACGCGCGCGATTTCGACCCAAGCCTGCGCGGAAACCTTGAGACGCAAATCTGCAATGTAGCAGATGAAATGGCGTACACCACGCACGACCTCGACGATGGTCTGCGTTCTGGCATGCTCACGCCGCAAATGCTGGACGGCATCGCGCTCTGGGAAATTTTACGGGAAACATTTAATTGGCAGGGCGCGTATCTTGAAGATGTGGAGCGGCATCGTATGATCCGTCAACTGGTTGGCATGATGGTCACGGATATGATCGAATCAACGGATAAACGCTTGAAGGACAGCGGTGCAAAATCTGCGCTTGATCTGCAGAAAATGAAAACAAATGTCATTGGCTACAGCGAGGATGTCCAGCGCCGCAACCGTGAGCTGAAGGATTTTTTATACAAGGAAATGTACAGCCACTATCGCGTGATCCGCATGGCTGTCAAAGCCGAGCGCGTGATCTCAGATTTGTTCAACGCCTACAGGGCCGAGCCGGCCATCCTGCCCGATACGGCACAAATTTTCATTGACAAACGCGGGCTGGAACGTACAATATGCGACTACATTGCCGGAATGACCGATCGCTTCGCGATCGAAGAACATCAGAAGTTGTTCAATCCATCAGAGAAGCCGTAGGAATGCAACATGCCTGAACCCACTTATCTGACACCCGAAGGCGAAGCCAAACTCAAGGCCGAACTCGAAGAACTGAAAGGCCCCCGACGCGAGGAAATTTCTGTGCGCCTGCGTTCAGCCATTCAAATGGGCGATCTTTCAGAGAACGCCGATTATCACAAAGCCAAGGAAGACCAGGGCTTTCTTGAAGGCCGCATCCAGGAAATCGAGTTTCTCCTGCGCAACGTGGTGACCATTGAAAAGAACGTCGACCGTGCGGTTGTCAGCGTGGGCAACTACGTGACGATCCAGGAAGGAAGTTTCTCGCCTGAGACCTATCACGTTGTCGGCGCGCGCGAAGCCGACCCACGCAACGGGCGGATTTCCAACGAGTCGCCCATCGGCCGGGCCCTAATGGATCACAAGATCGGGGACATGGTTGAAGCGGAAACACCGGGGGGCAGAATCAAACTCAAGATCCTAAAGATCG
>JAJYOO010000291.1 GCA_021796155.1 Chloroflexota bacterium | reverse complement strand
GCGGTTTTGATTCAGCTTGGAAGATGGCAGCTTTACCGCCCACTGCTTTGATCTCAACCGACAACGCTTCGGCGGCCTCGGCAGATTTGTTGTAGTTGATAACCACTGCCGCGCCGAGGCGGGCGAATTTGAGGGCGATGGCTCTTCCGATGCCGCGCCCGGCTCCGGTCACGAGTGCGATGCGGTTTTCCAATGTGAGAGTGTCGGGCATGGTCATCTCCTGTAAAAAGAATTATACATCATGGATGTGTCATTCCGTTTTTCGTTTAGCTGGTTTTAACCCGAAGGCAAGCCCAGCCGCAGCGAGCGCGGAGATGACGCCGATGTATAAAACCGCGTCTTCCCAAAACTTGAGTGGATATAAACGAATCAGCGTGTCGGAATATTCGAACAACCATGAATTGCCTTGGAAAAATAGCCCGTGAAAGTCGGAGAAGAAAGCCCAGAACACATCGCCGGACCCCATCGAGCCGAACGTGGCAATGACGCCGACGATGACTGCGAGTCCGAGCGTGAACCATCCGCCTCGCCTTAACCCCTGGCTGTAAGCGGTCAGCCATTTCCCGCGCCACGCCCAAACCCCAAGCAGAATCAAAACCGCGAGGTCCGCGTACCAGATACGGAGGAATCCCTGCGTCACAATTTTGACATCGTGCATATGACTCAATTCGCGCTCTGTGAAAAGCGGTGAACCGTCAGGAAATTTTAAATTGCCGAGATAAGAAATATCCGCGTTATTGAGCAAATAATTGATTCCGTACATGCCCCAGTGCAAACGATCTTGCGTGGTGAAGCCGTATTCATCGGGCGGAAAATCTGGAAGGCGGTATTCGATATTTGGAAACAGCGGCGTGAGCAGAACGCGCACGCCGAGTCCGACAACTGCAAGTGGAATTAGTAAAACGATAAGCCAGGAAAGAACCGAATAGAGTTTATTCATATTATTGTTGTAATCCCGATAATCCTCCGCTCAACGCAAAGCGGATGACCATGCCGTTGACGATCCACTCGATGGGTGCGCGGTCGTCAGTGAAGACTTGTGTGGTTTGGTAGCCAGGTTTCAGGTTGGCAAACGTTGTTTGCATCGTGCTCAATAAAAT
The DNA here is from genome assembly GCA_021796155.1 of Chloroflexota bacterium. The sequence goes on along the minus strand of JAJYOO010000291.1, from coordinate 3,007 downwards.
GGGATTCGTGTTCGGGTTTCGAGCGAGCAAAGATAAATTGACCGCGAAATTTTCCGGTTTGGTCGGCTGTTTGGTAGCAAAGATCATTGTGTTCAATGTGCCGGGAATGTCCATGATGTGAATGGATGGAAAGACCGTTGCCATCGTGGTTGCAAGCCCATTGATGAGCCGCCTGTCGCCGGGCACGCTTCCAACGTTGATCGTGACCACCCCGTTATCTGTCAAATGGTTATAGCAGATTTGATAAAACTCCTGCGTGGTCATGTGCGGAGGAATATACGGCGGACGATACGCGTCCACAGCAATAATGTCATATTTGTACGGACTCTGTTCGAGATTCCATCGTCCATCGCCAATGATGATGTTCAAATTGGGAAGATTCTCGTCGAAATATTTTTTGCCAACTTCGATGATCTTCGGATCAAGTTCGAAGCCGTCGATCGGGATTGGACCATAAACGGCAGTTGCCATGCGCGCGGTTGTCCCGGCGGCTAGTCCAACAATTGCCATTCTCTTGACTTGAGATGTCGTCGCATTTGGATAAAAGAACGGACCGACGAGGAATTGCGCCCACGGCCCGCCGTAATTAAGCGTGTCGGGATTGTAAATGGAATGCACGCCTTCGCCATCATTCAAACGCAAAAGGGTATAGCCGTTGATCTTTTGCACTTGAATATAGTTATAAGCGGATTCTGTTTCGTAAATTTGCCCGGTGGAATCTTTTATATTTTGATTGTTGGCCAAAATCGCGATGACGATCAAAATCAACGGCATCCAGATGTGCTGGAGCATCATTTTATGGCTGGCATATTGCCACATGCCAATTAAAGCCACAAGCAAAAGGACGATGCTGAAAACAAAAAATGTGAGCCGCGTTCCAATCGTTGGAATCGTGACCAGCACTGGAATGAATGTGCCGATAAACGATCCGAGAGTTGAGATCGCATAAATTGTTCCCGACACAACGCCGGATGTTTTGGGATCGTCCACGCTCAGACGGATGGCAAACGGTGAAATCGTTCCGAGCAACGTTACCGGAACGATGAATAGAATCAACACGGCAACAAACGAGCCAAGCAAAACCGCAACATCCAAACCTTCAAAGGCTTTGGCGGCAAATCGCAAAACTGGCGCGTCAACGTAAGGCACGATGCCGAGGGTGAACGCGCCCCAGGCGAGGACGCGGTACATCGAGGCTGAGTCCGGCCAACGGTCCGCCCAACGACCGCCAAGAAAATATCCGAGTGTCAGATAAATCAGAATGAGTCCGATGATACTGGCCCACACAAGGTTGCTTGTCCCAAACACATTGCCAATGAGACGCGATGCTGAAAGCTCCGCGGCCAATGTGGTCATGCCGGAGACGAAGACGGTGAAGTATAAGTATTTGCGCATGTCTGCTCTTGGGAAGGAATTGTGGATATTATACCGTCAAGGCAAAAATAATTATCCATAGTTGTAGGTCGCACTTTCATCTTCGAGGACTTCGCAACCGTGGCCCGCGACGATCTGAAAAACAATGGGTCGGAGCACAACAGGAGCGCACAACACCTCGTCAAATCCAACAATCTGTCGTAAAATCAGCCCGCTTATAAGAAGGTACGTCTCATACGTGCCTTTCCGCTCCTGACTCGCCCACGGCGTGAATGGGAGCAAACCCAAGGAAAGGAGGCATCCCCATGCGAAAATATGAATTGGTTTGTGTAATCCAGCCCGATCTGGACGAGGCCGCGTTTAACGGCGTGCTCGACCGCGTCAAAGGCTGGGTGAGCGAATCTGGCGGCAACGTGGACAAAGTGGATATTTGGGGAAAACGCAGAATGGCCTACGTGATCCGCAAACATCGCGAAGGCAATTACGTGCTGTTCAATGTATCGCTCAAGCCAGACACAACCGCCGCGCTGGAACAGAACCTGCGTTATACTGAAACTGTCATGCGGCATATGCTGACGCTCGTTGCATAATTTTGTGTTGCCCGGTCTTAGAAAAAGGAGATTGATATGAGCCGAGGCTTGAATAAGGTAATGATCATTGGTCATCTGGGGAAAGATCCCGAAATGCGCTACACGCCTTCGGGTCGCCCCGTAACCACTTTCACGGTAGCCGTCAGCCGTTCGTGGAACAGCGCCGACGGAGAACGTCACAGCGAGACCGAATGGTTCAACATTGTGGCGTGGGGCAACCTGGCTGAGATTTGCAAGCAGTATCTCAACAAAGGTCAGCAGGTTTACGTGGAGGGCCGCTTGCAAACCCGGCACTGGGATGATAAGGAAGGCCAGAAGCACACCAGCGTCGAGATCGTTGCCAATGAAATGATGATGCTCGGCGAACGCCGAGAAGCCAATCACGGCGAGGAACAATCTATGTCAGCGGAAAGCGAACAGACCGCTGAAGAGGATGAGTTCCCGTTCTAATTGTTATGGAGTAAATCATGGCTGAAGAAGAAGTTGAACGAGTCAATGAGGGCGGCCAGGGAGAACGCCGCTACTTTGCCAAACCGAAAACCTGTCAATTTTGCGCCGACAAAAGCTTGAACATTGATTACAAAAAGGCAGACATGCTTAGGCGCTTCGTCACGGACGATGGCAAGATCCGCCCGCGACGCCAGACTGGAACTTGCGCGCGTCATCAGCGCGTGCTGGCCGGCGCAATCAAGCGCGCCCGCCATATCGCATTGCTCCCCTTCGTTGGCGAGCGATGGGACGATAACAGATAACAGTCACTAATCTACGCCGAATACGGGGCATGGATCAGCTCCATGCCCCAATTTTTTCTTTTCAGGAGTAAGAGAATATGGCCAAACCGCGGGATAAACAACCCGTGATTCACACCAAAAAACATATTGCGCGCCTTGAACGCGAACGCTTTCAGACCCGCCTCATCCTGATCGCTTTCATAGCCATTATTGTCAGCGTGGCCGGCCTACTCACATACGCGGTGGTATATCCAAAGTATATCCAGCCGCTTCGGGCCGTTGCCAAGGTTGGAAATGTCAACATCACCGTTG
>JAJYOO010000017.1 GCA_021796155.1 Chloroflexota bacterium | reverse complement strand
GGAATATGCCTGCTGGAGTACGTCGCAGTCCTTGCCGCAATGATCTTCTATCATGAACATAAAAGGCGCTTGCAGCGTCGCACCGGCTTGATAAGTAAACAACGTACCATCTAAATCCGCACCGGCTTTGCAGCGCGGATCTGTTTCGCAGACGGCAGCCGCGGTCGCGCCGCCGAATGAATGTCCGAAGACGCCAATGTGTGAAATGTCAAGTTTGTTGTATAAAAAATTCGACGAGTCTGCGTTGATGTTTTGAAGTTTATCCATCACGAACAAAACATCCTGTGTCCAGACTTTGCCGATGCGACCCGCGTCCGCATCTGCTTCGGCGGCGGTTGCTTGATCGGGAATCGTCCCTTTGTCCGAGCGCAGAGCGATGCGGCCATCGGGAAAGACAATCACGTTCGACGTATATGTCGGGTTGATGGCAAAAACAATATAACCGTGGCTCGCCAGATTCTCTACATATACCGTGTAATCTGTTGGGATCGGTCCCATGCCGGGTTCCGTGATAATTACCGGATATGCGCTTTGCGTCCCCGCCAATGGAACGTTTGCAAATGAATGTGTATGGATGGATGAAAATTTGCTTTCGAGGATTCCGCCCAACGTTCCCTGGTCTTTATTGCGCGCGGCAACCCAATCGGGCGGAAGATACGGAACAGTTGCATCTGCTTGAGTAACGGTCGCCGGATACCAAGCCCAGACGACAAGTTCACGTTTTTCGTCCGCGTTATCCGAAAGCGGATCAACGCGGCTGTTGTCGATCCAATCGTATTCAATTCGTCCGACGCTATACGTCCCGGTTGGAGTCGGAAGTGTCACCGGTTGGTTGTGTGCGAAGATCAGATATCCACCGAGCGCGATCACCAGTACAACGCCGGATAGAATGATGAGTCCGCAGCCTTGAAGAATGATCCGTGTCACTTTAATCAGCATGTTGAATCTCCATACTTTTTAAACGCCTTGCAAGCGCGAAATGAGACATCCTTGGCCCATCCAAAGCCTTCCCCAATTCCATTTAGATTTGTGGGGAGTGGGGCAGGGCCAAAAAGTTGTAAAATATGGATGGAGGATGTTTGCCATGGACAATAAAGAGTTTCGCAAACTTCTTGAACAACTTCATGCCGAGATCGAGCAGACTGGAAAGATTGACGATCAGGGCCGGGAACTTCTGCGTCACGTCAATGCGGATATCAGCGAATTGCTGGCGCGGACCGAGGGTGCATCACTCAAGCCCAAGTCGAGTCTGGCGCGAAATCTCGAAGATGCCATCAGCCATTTCGAAGTTTCCCACCCCACGCTGACCGCTGCGTTGTCCGATTTGTTGAACGCACTCAACAACGCGGGAATTTGATCTCGATCATGAAGCGTTCCTTTTCAACGCGCCTGCTCATTTTTAGTCTGATTTGTATTGGCGCGTTACTGTCCTCTGGTTTCACTTCAATGCCGGATGACTATTGGACGTGGCAGCTTCAACAGGGAAAATTGAATTTGCCTGTGATGACAGTCCTGCAATCAGAATATACATCCTGCGGCGAAGCCGTTATTGTCATGGCTTACAACTATGCCTATCCCGAAGCACAGGTCAGTGAAACAGATGTGATTGACTTTGCTGCCTCGCATGGATATTACACCGGACGCCGGATGCCGTTTACCAGTCCGGAAGACATGGCGATCATCGCGGGACATTTTGCGGATACCGTTTCAACTGGCAGTGTGGATAACGCTGACGACGCGTTCGCATTCCTGATCCAAAGCTTGACCAATGGCGAGCCGGTCATCATAGATATTATTTCCCGGCTGTATGATCCACAATCCAGCGCGCACTTTGTCGTTGTCACGGGCGTCTCGATTGATAAGAATCCCAACTGGACGAAAATCTATTTCAACGATCCGTTGACTGGCACAAACCGTTGGGGCTATTGGCTGGGCGGCGAGGGCGTTTGGAACGCCTGGCAAAATAACGGCGATCCCGGCGGCCGCGGCTGGTGGATGATAATTTCTTCTCCCTGACTTTAGGTGATTCAACGCGCCACTTTGGTTGGGGACTGTAGTCAAAGACCCAACGCAAAGATTTTGTTTTTCTTTGTGACTCCACACCTTTGAGTCGAGCCGCATTTACAAATACTGTGACAATACTGCGGTGACCCTATTGACGGTCAGAATGGGAAATGCTAAAGTGACAAGCAGCCAACAGAATTGCAGGTAATTGCCAAGCCTGCATAACAGCGGATGCTTTGATGGATGGAAACATGAAAGGGTTACCCATCCCATCGAAGTTGATTCTCAACAACACAAAAGGAGAGTGCGTTATGAAGAGCAATGATAAGCTGCCTCTCTTATCGGTAGTGATCCTGTTCCCGTTGATGCTGTCACTGGCATTCCCAATGAATGCGCGAACAAACAATAATACATTGGCGATAGTAGCTGCACAATGCCCTCCAGGTTATTCAGGGACATATCCAAGCTGTGTAGTGACGGTGTATGGCTGTACCAATCCAGGTGTGGCGAACTACAACCCGAATGCAACGGAAGACGATGGCTCCTGTAAATCTGCGACTCAAGTGGTTGCCGGCTGCACCATTCCGGGCGCGGCAAATTACAACCCGAATGCAACCGTGGATGATGGCTCTTGTAAATATGGACATCCATTGGTTTATGGCTGCACCATTCCGGGCGCGTCGAATTACAACCCGAATGCAACCGCGGATGATGGCTCTTGTAAGTATGGGCATCCACTGGTTTACGGTTGCACCATGCCAGGCGCGGCAAATTACAACCCGAACGCTACTGTGGATGATGGCTCTTGTAAATATGGGCCTCTACTGGTTTACGGTTGCACCATGCCAGGCGCGGCAAATTACAACCCGAACGCTACTGTGGATGATGGCTCCTGCATGCCGTAGCAGTATAAGTCCTTGTAACTAAAATCATCGTTGCTTAATATAATGGCTTCCGAAGTTACCTGACTTCGGAAGCCATTATATTTGGGCGGCAAGGAGGTGTCATGCAGGCATCAGAGTTGATATTTCCATTTTGCTTTTCAAGTTGGCCAGCAATGTATCGGCTTCCTGGTCGTTTTCTTTTAGAATGATCGCCTCGGCCAATTTGCCGATCAGCGGGATCGGGATATTGTATTCAATGTCCACATCCAACTGGGTATTGTTATTCGTCGTGTCGGTGAATATCCATGTGAACTTGCTTTCGATGCCTTTTTTGCTTTGTGTGCCGATGCGCTGATTTAGTATGTTCTCAGTTGCTTCCGATGCGCCGTCGAATTTCATGCCCGCCATTTTGTAGCCCCATCCAAAATCATATCCGCCGTTTGGGTTTGACTTCACGTTCTTGATCTCGACCATGCTGGGCCAGATTTCCGGCAAATGATGGGGATCGTTCATGTAAGCAAATACCTTCTCGATAGGTGCGTTGATGGTGACGGTTTTGTGAATCTTGATCACGTCTCTCACCTCCTTTCGTTTATAAGGTGAAGCTCAGTTTTGTTCCTCTTGAGATCATTGTCGTTCCTGGAGTGAAGTTTCGTTGCTCATTTATCAAGTCAATGATCTTTGTTCCCTTCAACAGAGAATGAACTATTTTTCTGGTTTCTTTTTGCGAACATATTGGAAGTATATGCTCAGCAGACCTAACAATAATGTGACAGCCACTCCTACAACAGGAACAGGGTTTGAAAGAATGGCATCCGCAGCCTTTTGGCCGGACGTGAGGGTGGGAATGGAAGTAGGTGCGACAGGCGGTATCGGAGTCGGCGAGGGAGTGAGAGTTAGGGTGGGCGGTGGGGGTGGAGTATCTGTAGCGGTGGATGGAGCAGAGACCGTCATGATGAGTGTGATGTTTTGCCAATACACCCGCGACCCCTGGTTGTTCACGTATGAAATTGCCAAAAAGAATTCTTGTTGGCCGGTGTTCTTCGATGCAATTGCCCAATTCCATTTGACCGGAACATTGACAACAACGGTTTTGTCAGGCTGTCCATCGTCTGCACTTTCGAACGTGACGGCGTGCAACTCCGCATGCACCATCGAGGCCTGTGCCAATGTTTCGGGCACCACCTCCAAGGTGATTACTCTCGATTCGTTGACCATCATGGAAGTCGGGCTTTGAATGTTTATCGAACCTTTGAACTGATTGCTGTAGTCTATGTCCGCGGTTGTTTTCGTAATGCCGCCCGTCAATTGAATGGATTTCAGGTTTAAGACCTGAATGTTACTGACCATAAAAGTCGGTACCGATTTTGTGATAAATAGCTTGGGCGCAATGAGAGTATATTGGGGTGCAATTAAGATGGGAAAGTTTAGAGTTGGTGTGGAAGTATTTGATGTTTGTGCGCTAACTTGCCTTACAAGAAGAGCAGGCAGGGTTAAAACAATTAACACAATCAACCCCGAGCCAAAACAGCAGATAGAACGGAAATCAAACTTAAGTCTGCAGTTCATAGGAATCCCTCCCGTGCGTCTCCAAATGAAACCTGCAATTCCAGCTCCAATCTGGATAACATTACTATACATCGTATTGAAATGCTTTTCAAGTATCGCTGTTGAGTAAACTACACGCGAACAGTCTATCCTTGTCAGGGATAGACTGTTGTGATTTGAGTCTTGCACCGCATTGGGCGCGACTAATGCAATTTGTACAGCATGATGGTGATTGTCAAGTCACCGTTATTACTCAGCCCCAACGAGAACGTGCAATATTTTCCCTCGTTTGTGATGCATGGAATAGCCGCATTCTGTGGAACGGAATACACACCTTGCGCCGAAGTCATCTGGCCTGGGTCTATAGACCATGGGAACAAGCCAGTGGAAATTGGCCCAAACTCCGCGCCGTTATAAGCACTCACGGTGATCGGACTGTTTGAGTCTTTCGTGTTTGCCACTTGAAAGGAAAAGTCTGCCGCGGATGTAAGGCTGGAAGACTGGGTGGGAGCATCGAAATCATAATAATTTGTTCCGCTGTTTGCTTTGGCTTGAAACTGTGAACTTCGCAGCAGAATCGGCTGCCCCGTTGGAGTTGCGAACGCAGCAGAAGTTGATGTAGGTATCGGTGTGGGCGTGGCTGGGAAAAAGACATTTGGCTTTGGCAGGGAAAGAACAGCGGTAATCAGTCCAATGATAGCGGTCACAAGTGCGGCCAATCCAGTCAGGACGCCAGGCAATGTTTCCCAAAATGATTTGCCTTTTGTTGCTTTGTCTTCTTGCTTCATTCTGTTTCCAACCTTTCTTGTGCCGCCATATAATTTCAGGCTTGTTCGCCAAGTATAGCATGGGAGAATTGGCGCGCAAAAACGAAGTAAAATTTATGGGAAAGATATACAGGAGAAACATGGCTCGATTGATTCCCGCTGCAGAACGTATCGCCCGCGCTCGCAAGCTGATTCAACAGGCGCGCGAATTTCCCATCCCAGCCGAGGGCGGACGGAGTGACTTTTCTTATATCGCAGGTGTGAAAGATTTATTGCGTCAGGCGCGTGATCTTATCAAGTTCATTTCGCAAACGCCAACCGCCACTGACGAAATGAAAGCGGAAGTCAAACAGATTTATGAAGAGATCGAGCAAGCCAACCAAGAAATACTGCATTGATTACTGGATGGTTTACGACCGAATCAAAAGCGGACGAAAACTCGTCCGCTTTTGATTTTGTAGCTTGTTGGTGTTTTATAGCCTACGCAGGGCGTGTAGAACTAATAACAAAACCACGGCGCCGACCAGTGCTTTGATCACTTCACCGACGAAACCGGATGCGACGCTAATATGGAGCACGCCAAACAACCAGCCGCCGATAAACGCGCCCAGAATGCCAACGATGATCGCACCGATCAAGCCGGACTTCAATCCGCCGACCAGCCAGTCGGCCACGATGCCAGCGATACCACCGATCACGATCCAGATTACGACCTGTTCAATTGTCATGTTTACTCCTCTCGCATCAATTAACGATAAACAAACAGATTTATTCCGGTAAACATAATTTCAGAAGATTGCGGAATGCAGACTAAAGTCTGCATTCCGCGTCAGCTGTTACTTCACAGTGATCGTGACGCTTTGCATCGCATCGCCTGTGAACGTTGGGTTGGTCTGCGGATCGCGGCGCGTGATGGCGTTGACCACATCCATTCCGCTGACAACTTGTCCAAAGATGGTGTAGTCGCTTTCAGATAACTGATATGGTCCAAACATGATGAAGAATTGACTCCCGTTTGTATTTGGCCCGGAATTTGCCATTGCTACCACGCCCGCCTTGTCGAAGGTCAGGTCATTTTTCTCGTTGACAAATTCGTAACCAGGTCCGCCAGTTCCGGTCCCGGTTGGGTCACCACCTTGCGCCATGAAGCCATCAATAACACGGTGAAATGTCACGCCGTCAAAAAATTTGTTATATGCGAGAAACACAAAACTGTTCACGGTGATGGGCGCCTTGTCCGCGAAAAGTTGGATGACGAACTCGCCGCCTTTTGCCATCTTGACCGTGGCAAAATATTGTTTGTGTGTATCAATGATCATCTGCGGTGCCGACGCGTATTGTTTCGGACCGGTTGACGGCGCACCTTGCAGCGTCGTTGTAAACGGAGTCCCATAATCGCCATTGGTGACCAGGCTGGGAGTTCCTCCGGTGTTGTTCCTGCCGATAAGCGCCCACGCAGCTACAGCAACAACCAGGACAACAACACCGATGCCGATGATCTGGATGCTGTCCAGTTTGCGGGGCTTTTTCGAGCTTTTGTACTTTTTCGAGTATGATCTTCTTGGGGACATGTCCTCTTCTCCTTCAAGTGCGAATATTGAAACGATGGCTAATTGCCTGGATTAAGGTGTTGCCGTTTCTGTGATGTTGATTGTCGGCGTGGTTGCTGTTCCTCCGCCGATATCAATTACCACGGTCAGCGCTTCGTTGAAGAAATTCCCGTTTGGATCAGATAATTCCCATGTGCCGATCAACGTGCCGGTTTGATCGGTTGGTGCAGTCAGTGAAACCGAGATTGGGATTCTCCCTCCGGGCGCAACGCTGGGGAGTAGGTTGATGTTTCTCGTCCCCATGGCTACGCCTCCGACCAATTCAAACTTGGATCCCGACGGCCACGCGCATGTGCCGTTATTCTCCACAAGCCATGTTTTGGTAAAAGATTGCCCCGGCTTCATCACGGTATGATCAGGAATCGTTAAATCATCGAGGAATAGCAGGTGGTAGCAGGATGGCGTGGGCGAGATGGATTCGGTGGATGTCGGCTGAACGGTGGACGTTGGCGTATTCGTCGGATTCGCGATTGCGGTTCGCGTCAGGCCGGATCCGAAAGTGGCGATGGCCGCCGTCTGAACATCCCTCACACCGACGGTTGGAGTCTCCACCATCTGGTTTGTCCTGCTGCCTATACTGAATGTCACAACCAGAACCAGCATCAGCAATAAAACTGCAAGAACAGCAAGCCTTGCCTTGTTTTCCATGAACAAATCCTTCATTGTAAACCGAGGCGTTATTTTACCTTATTTCAAATGCCGCTTTTCCTGCGATTAAACATGTTATCGCGAGCGCGGCTATCTCCTATTTAGGAAAATTCTGATTTTGAGATTATGGCGTAGCGCGTTGACGCCAAGCGCAATGACACATAATTCGTAGCAGGTATAAAAAACAACTCCCGCATTTGCGGGAGCTAACGATTCAATCTTGTACCAGCCAGTCTTTTGCTTCTTCCTCGTACGCAAAATATTTTAGCGGTTGTCCCGTCAGCCGGGAGAGCATGTCGCCAAGCGTGCGCTTGAAGCCGGTCACGCCGACGACCGCGGTCTTATGGACATGATCTTTTGTTTTGGCGGATGCTTCATTGAGGTCGTTCATCAGGTTTGTGCCGATGTCAGTGTCCTTGAAATTTGAAAGCACCAGTACCGAGTCCATTGGCTCTTTCAAGACGATTTCCTGCACCGCGGCCAGTTCGTCCTTGACAGCTTGCGCGTTGAAGAACAGCGCGGAGAAATCCTGGTAAAAGATTTTCTTGCCTTTATGTTCGATCCATTTCGATCTCATGGTTCACTCTCTCTTACGCCTTGCGACTTTCAAAGAACAATGCGAGGCCGGTTGCCACTGCGCCGAGACCTTCCCACGCGCCGACGACGAAGAATCGTCCGGGAGCAAGGCCGTTCAATACCGCCAGCGTAAAGACTGTGAAGGTCACAAGACGGAATGGAACCGTCCATACGTAAAACTTTTTTAGATCATTCAATGACGCTAAAACATAATAAGCGCCCATGTTGAATGAAGCCATTGCTGAAGCCGTGATGAACACGAGCGTGTAATCGCCTGCAACGCGTGCTGCGCGATCAATCACAGAAAAGCCGAGGATGGATAAAAGCAGTTCGGGGCGGATCAAGCCAAAAAGTCCAAGAAGAAGCGCAATCACACCAAAGACCATCATGGTCCAACCGGAGGCGTCGCGTACGTAGAATTTTTTCATTGATTCTCCTGTCTTGGAAAGTTTATTGGATTATACACGGGAGGTTTGCCTTCTGCTATACTTGAACCAGCGAGGCGTTATGGCAAAGCATCTGGTTTTGGTGGCAGGGAATATCGGCGCGGGCAAGACGTCACTGACGGAACGGATTGGCGAGCGATTGGGCTGGCGTACTGGTTATGAATCGGTGACGGACAATCCGTACCTTTCGGACTTTTATGCGGATATGCACGCCTGGTCTTTTCACTTACAGATATTTTTTCTCGGGCACCGCGCGGAACAATATCTCGAAGCCATTCGCGATGCTCGCTCTGCAATTCTTGATCGCAGCATTTACGAAGACTTTTATATCTTCGCGCGCGCCCTGCATCACATGGGGAATTTTTCGGAACGCGATTATCTCTCTTATCATCACTTGTTTGATCTCGTCGTGGAAAGCCTGCCGCGCCCCGATCTTTTGATTTATCTCAAAGCGCCTGTGACGATCTTGATGGGTCGCATCCGTAAGCGGGCGCGGAACATGGAAACCGGAATTTCCGCCGATTATCTTTCCCTGCTCGACTCTTTTTATGATGAATGGCTTGGCGCGTTCGATTTGTGTCCGGTGCTGACAATTCGTACCGATGACTTGGATTACGTTCACCAGCCGCAGCATTTGGAAACAGTTGTGCAGAGAATCCAAGATAAACTAGCTGGAAAAGAGATTGTTGATTTGAGCAGTTGAAAGAAAACTGTATTCTAATGGATACGACTTTTCTTTCCATTGCAGTTGCTGTCTTGAGCATTCTTGCTTCGACGGTTGTTGGCGTCATGGCCTATAACCTTTCCAGGCAATCTCAGCGCGCATCGAATCAACGGGCGATTGGCGACTTGTATGCCAAGATGATGGATTTCCGCGCTGTCCACCCCGAAGTTATGAAATTAAGCAACAAATGGAATGTGAATTGTTTTGCTGCACTTTATCGTCAGGCGACCGAAACAGAACGGCAATGGGCGATTTATTACACTTATATGGAACTCTGCTTGGATTTTTGTAATACTGTTCTGTACGGACATAAAACAGGCGCATTGGATCGCCTTGCTTACGAGGGGCATTATGAACCATTGCTGCGTTTGATCCTGACAGAAAATTATCCGTTTATTTCGAGTTCGTTGAGCGGAAGTTATATGTCGGAACTGATGCGTGAATATCTACATTCGGTTGAGACAGCCGGATGGAATTGGATTGAGAAACGAAAGTCTTTAGTCGGAATAAGTTAGCGGATTCTTGAAGCAATTTTATTGGAAGAGAAGAAATGGACGAATCTGTTTTCCTGAAAATCCCGCTGTTCCAAGATGTCCCACCGTCTGATCTGATGAAGATGGTTAATGAATTGCCTGTCGAAACGTACGAGACAGGTCAGTATTTATTCCGCGATGGCGACCTCGGCGAAAAACTTTATGTGGTGAGAGACGGTGCGCTTGAAATTGTTTTGGCGGCAGATACGCCGGATGAAATGTTACTGCGTGTTTGCGGACCAGGTGAATATGTTGGCGAGATGGGTTTGATCTTGCCGGAGGGCAAGCGAACAGCTACTGTCCGCGCGAAAGAACCGTCGCACGTTTGGGTGATGGGCCGCGCCAAGTTCACACAGGTCTTGCAGCATTGGCCGGTTATCGCGTATGCGATGGTCAGCATTTTGAGTGAACGTCTCGATGCGACGAACGACGCGACCTTCCGTGATTTGACTGAAAAGAATCACGCGCTTCAAGCAGCCTACAACGAATTGAAAGCTGCACAGGATCAATTGATCGAGAAAGAGCGCCTCGAGCGGGAATTGAAAGTGGCCGCCGATATTCAATTGAGCATCCTGCCCGACGTTTTGCCCTCCGTCAACGGATTCGATTTTGGCGCGCGCATTTTACCGGCTCGACAAGTCGGCGGTGATTTTTATGACGTCTTCATGCTTGACGAAAGTCAAACCGGTGTTGTGATCGGCGATGTTGCCGACAAAGGTGTTCCGTCCGCGTTGTTTATGGCGCGCACGCACGCGCTCATCATGGCTGAGGCGGATACGGCCAGATCATCCAGTGAAGTTTTGAGATTGGTCAATCATCACGTGACGCACCTTGAAAAGTCCGCTCAGTTCGTCACGGCTTTATACGGGATTTTAAATTTATCGAACGGGAATTTTGCTTTTGCGCGCGCAGGTCACGAGCCGCCGCTGATTTTGAATCCGGATGGATCGGTGGATCGCATTCCGCATGGGCCGGGCATGTCACTTGGATTGTGGGATATTATCACGCTCGACGAACGATCTATTGAACTAAAGCCGGGCAGCACGCTTCTTCTATTCACGGATGGGATGACGGATTGCCGCGATCCAAAAGGCGTTCCCTTCGGCCTTGATCGGATCAAAGAGACTCTGGCCGCGCTGGTGGGATGTTCTGCACAAGAAATCTGCGACCGATTGTTTGACGCGCTGAAAGCTTATCAAGATGGCGCGCCGCAAGATGACGATGTGACTCTGGTTGCGATCCACTCTCAAAGTTAGCAACCATAGGTTGTTGCTAAGGGCTTAATACTTGAATGCCATAATATTTACTGTAACATTGATTTAGCCAGAATTTTGGATTGTTGTTTGGTTTATCCAGCGAAGTCCAACTGTTCATAGAAGGAATATGAATGACTGTCTTTCCATCCTCCCTCGCCTGAACGATTTGCTGGTCGACCACAGTCCATTTGTTGGCATAGTCCATGTAGGCTTTTCGGGTGGAATAAAGATAGGAAGCATTGCTCAAGGCGGAATATCCAAGAAGGAGAAAAGCAATGATGGGCAGAATGATCTGCGCCCTGAATCGCGAATGCGAAATCGAGAGAGTATTCAACCAAACGCCACCGAGAAACCCGGCGACGATCCAGCTTACTGCTAAAAAGAAACTGGGAATAATCAAGTTGCGGGAAGGCGGTGCGCTAGACAATCCCCACGCAGCTGGAATAAAACAACCAAAAGCAAATCCGAGACCAAGTACAACCAGCGCCGGAATGATCCATATATTTATTTTAATTTCCGGTTGGAATCTAGCTCCAATCCAGGCAGATGCGGCTAAGACTCCGAGCAGCCCGTAAACTATTACAGGATTCGTGAGCAGTTTTGTTAGAAATAGTAGATAAGCATAAAAGCTGATTTGCAGAATTTCGATTAATCCGGGCGGAGGTTTAAAATATGTTTGTCGGATCGCGTTTCCTGGCGCGGCTACCATAACGATCAAAGATAACAAACTTCCCACAAGGCCGGCAAATAGAAATTGAAGCGGGGTTTCGCGATATTCTGGCTTCTTTGCCCATAACGTCAATGCAATTACGAAAATAAAAAAGATAAGTTGGACAGGAGTAAAGGTCTCGCTGAAACCGCCGTTTATAAAGATAATTCCGAATCCGAGCATACCCCACAGAAAAGCGCTTCTATTTTTTTGTGTTCGGTATAGCCACTTATATAGTCCAGCATAGAGTGTTGAAACAATAAGCGGGAGCGTGTATGCGCGCATCCCCGTCCACCAATATAGTGACTGTGGCACGTCTGGGCTAATTAGAAGAATAGTGAATATAGTTGTAATACTCAGCAACCCGGCACTGAGAATTCGGAATGTGCGAGATGTATCCTTTGGGAGAAAGAGATAAATGGTGAAACCGGCAGTGACTAGCCAAAGCGCGATCACTGTTGGTGCAATGAATGGCATTCCATACGATCGTATAATCACCAACAGCCAATCCGCCATGCTCGTCGAGAAACCTCCGCTCCAATTGATGTACCAATACCAGATAGAGCGCAAAAAGCCGAATCGATTTGCATAATAAGCTACGCAATAATCGTCGGCCAGAAAACGGCTCATACTTCCCAGATAGGCATGAATTACAAGGACAAGGAATTCAGGAGTTGCCAACGCAAACGCAATCCAGGTGTCTTTCCTTCTTGCGGTGCTTTGAATGTTCATAAGCTTTTTGTAGACGGCTCCAGCAATGCAATTAAATTATCGCCCAAAGCTTCACAATTATATCCGCCTTCCATCACGAATAAAGTTGGCAGTTCGAGTTTTGCAATTTTGTTCCCAATTTCCCGGATGCCTTCCCACGAGATCCTGAATGTTCCCAGCGGATCATCGTTATAAATATCCATTCCAGCGGAAACAACCAGATATTTTGGTTTAAATTTCTTGATTATGCCGATTGCATTTTGCAGAGTTGCAAGATGGTGCAAGTCGTCAGTTCCGGCGGGCAGAGGAAAGTTGTGATGATAGCCAATGCCTTCTTTTGCGCCAGTTTCATCTTCGTAGCCCGCGTAATATGGATATTCGCTTGCAGGATCGGCATGAATGGAAATGGTCAATACATCGGAACGGTCATAAAAAATATCTTGCGTGCCGTTTCCCGCGTGGTAATCAATATCAAGTATAGCGACTTTTCCTTTGGACACGATGCTGTTCGCGGCAACTGCCGCGTTATTGATGAAACAATATCCCGCCGCGTAATCTTTGCCCGCGTGATGTCCCGGCGGGCGGCATAAGGCAAAAGCGACGCGTTCCCCTTCGATGACGGCTTGCGCTCCAGACAGCGCACAGTTTGCAGAAGACAATGCCGCCTCGTATGTACCTTTCACAATGACAGCGGATAAATCCATCATGTAGTAACCGGCGCGTCCCAATAATGATTTTGGCTTGTGTGGCAGCCTTCGTAATGCGAATGTCGCGGGAAGGAACGCGGACTTGTCCGGTGCGGAATCGGCTTCGGAAACGGATGCCTGCCACTCGTCCCAGGCGGAGGCGAGGAATTTTAAATAATCCGAATCGTGGACTGCTAAAATCGGGTCGAGTCCAAGATCTGACGGTTCTTTGATATCCGCCCAGTTCATTTTCCGAAGTGCTGATAAAATCCGATCCATGCGCGCGGGACTTTCAAGATATGGCACGCGCCTGCCGCCGTCGAATATTTCAAACGGCGGATTGTGACGGCGGTGCATTTCAGAATAGAAGATTTTCATTCGCGCATTATAACGAAATTCATATACGGGCTTGATAAACTTTTACTGGCCAGTGAATATTTTCAACTTGAAGGAGAGCGAGATGGACGTTTTAGATGCAATTCAAACCCGGCACATGAACTCACAAGTCAGGTCGGATGCGGTACCGCACGAGATGATTGAGAAGTTATTGTCTGCCGGAGTTCAAGCGCCGAACCACTACAAGGTCCGTCCGTGGCGCTTTGTGGTGTTGACAGGCAAAGCGCGCGAACGACTCGGCGATGTGATGGCGGACGTGTTCCATAAAAAGTTTCCTGATGTGAAAGCCGAGGCGTTGGCTAAAGAACGCACCAAGCCGCTGCGCTCGCCCGTGCTTATCGCGGTTGGCGTGGATAAGCCGACAGAATCGAAAGTGTCGGAGATCGAAAATATTAGCGCGGCAGCTGCGGCTTGCGAAAATATTTTGCTTGCTGCACACGGATTGGGACTTAGCGCTTACTGGCGCACGGGTGATGCGGCGAGGGAACCGGCTATCAAGAAATTTCTCGGCTTCGACGAGGGCCAGCATATCATCGGATTTTTGTACATCGGCTATCCGGCGATTCAACTGGAAGCGGCAGCGCGTCCGGGCTTTGAAGATCGAACGATTTGGATGGAGTAAAAAATTCGGTTATGAATTCTGTATTGGAAGATCGGGCATTGGGACTCTTCCGCGTTGAATTGACATCCGATAATTTTTCACGTATAAGTAGCTAAATTCATCCGGAGGAGGCGATCCAATGCTCGCGATGTCTTTGTTACAGGAAGCACCGAATACGAATTTAGTGTGGTTGTTTTATGTTCTGCTGGTATTTCTTTTATTGGTAATTATTGTTGGCGCGTTGACGAGCCGCGAGAAAAAAGAATCTTCCGCTCCAAAGCCTGAAGAGAAGCTGGATGAGCCAGCTTCAAGACCCAAAGCTCCCATAAAAACAAAGCGACCGTCTTTGAGAAAAAGGTCAAAATAGAAAATTGCCCCGCAGTTTAGCGGGGCAATTTATTTAGAAGGCTTGGATTACCTGTTTGGCTATTGCTGCCATTTCCCGATCTGCGCGTGAATCAGCCAACTCTTGAAGTGCAGGCAACGCACGTTGATCGCGTAATTCTCCAAGCGATTGAATAATCTGTTTGCGGACATCGCGGCTTTCATCGTTCAGTGAATTGAGCAAGGCTGGGACAACTCGCGGATCGCGCGACTTCGTCAGGCCGATGATCGCCTGCTGGCGAATCCATGCTTCGGGATGCTGGAGCGCGTCGAGCAGAACGGGCAGGGCGAGCGCGCCAATAGATGCCAATGCCTCTGCTGACGCTTTACACACGTCGGGGTGAGTGTCGTAAAGCGACAGAGTTAATGACTCGATGGCGCGTTTATCGGGAATTCGACTTAGCAATAGCGCGGCAAACCGTCTTACTGTGCCTTCTTGATCGCGAAGCGCTTCGAATAATTCGGGGACGACAACATTACCCATTTTGGAAATAGCATCAAGCAAATCATTGACTTCCTGTTCTCGCTCAAACCACCAAAACGAATCGCGCAATGCGTCCATCAAATATGGAATGGCTTCGGCACGGCGCGTTTCGCCAAGCGCTTTTGCCGCGGCCTGGCGAGCGTCAATTTGCGGATCATCAAGCAAAACATTGCCGATAGATTCGAATGTGCGCGGATCAGAGAATTTGCCGAGTCCAATCGAAGCCGCGGCGCGGACTTGTGGCTCCTTATCCTTTAGCGCGTTGATTAGTAATGGAATAGCTTGTGCGTCGCGGATTTGTCCAAGTGCGATTGCGGCTTTGGCACGGACCGTATAAAACTCACTGCGCAACGCGTCCAATAAA
The DNA here is from genome assembly GCA_021796155.1 of Chloroflexota bacterium. The sequence continues at coordinate 1,508 of JAJYOO010000017.1, read as the reverse complement.
AATGGAACCGCGTGCTGGTCTTTGATCCTGCCCAAGACTTCAGCCGCGCGTCCGCGGACTTCGGGATGGGCTGAAGTCAAAGCCTGACATAACGGCGACACGGCTTGAGGTCCGATTTGAACGAGAGTTCGCGAGGCAATATCGCGCAGAAACGAGTCGTTTGTCAGAAGCGCGTCAATCAATGCGGGCGCGGCATCCGCTCGTAATTGAATCAAACTACGCGTGGCTTGATCGCGTTTAGCCGGGTCAGCCAATTGTTTGACGAGACGTTTTGCCTCGTTCGAGTGTCCGCCTGTGAGCCAATCCATGCGGTTATTTTACCGCATGGATGAAATCTAATTATTTTCCATTGTGGCGCGGATGGTCGCTTTGCGTTCTAGTTTGCCCCAGCCAACTTGCCGACCTTGAATGGCTGCCATCACCGATTTGACCGCGATGTAATACATCAACTGGCGATAGAAGAAACGCTGCGGGAACAGCCAAACGATCAAACTCCAATCTTCTTTCTTTTCAAGGAGGAATGCGATTGCGGCAGTGAAGAAATCCAGAGCGAGGAATAGCGCGTAAAAGAAAATTAGAGTGACCAGGCCGGTCGGCACCGGGTCAAGCGGATGTTCGGAGATTCTCCAGAAGATGCCCGCAATTGAAAGGATTGCCATGAGGTCCATAAGCGGCGAAATGAACGGGAAGATAACCTGGAAGATGAAAATATTCGGAAGCGCCAGCATTCCCAACGCACCGTACTGCGGACGGAAGAGTGTATCGCGATGTTTCCACGCGGCCTGCAAAGTTCCAAACGTCCAGCGGAAGCGTTGTTTTAGAAATGTGTCGACGGTGTCTGGCGCTTCGGTGTATCCGAAAGCCTGTTCATCGTATTCCACTCTGTAGCCGCGGCGCAAAATGCGGAGTGTCATGTCGGCGTCTTCGGCGAGCGTATCATTGTTGAAGCCATCCAATTCGAGAATTAGATCGCGTCGCCACATGCCGATGGCTCCGGGAACAACTGTGATGGAGTTGAGCAATGCAAATGCGCGGCGATCCAAATTTTGACTCGTGATGTATTCGAGCGCCTGCCAGTTGGTCAATAAATTGATCCGGTTACCGACTTTTGCATTCCCGGCTACCGCGCCGACGCGCGGATCAACAAAATGTCGAATCAATTTCTCTGCCGCATACGGATGGACAATCGTATCAGCATCCATCGCCATGACGATTTCCGATCTGGCTTTTTCGATTCCGAAATTGAGCGCGGCGGCCTTGCCTTCGTTTTGTTTTTTGAAGGCGATTACCTTCGGATTTTTGCCGAATAACTTGTTAATTTTTTCGAATGTGTTATCTGTTGAACCGTCGTCCACGATGATGATTTCGGAGACCGGATATATCATTTTGAGCAAGGCTTTGATCGTCCGCTCGATAACCTTGGCCTCGTTGTATGCCGGGACGATGATACTCAATGTCGGCTGATAATCCGGCTTATATTTTTCTTTGGCCTCCAAAGCGACTATATC